>JBIIHO010000282.1:0-2656 GCA_044235605.1 Steroidobacteraceae bacterium
CTGTCAGACCTCCAGGAGCGTGTCAGCTCCTTAAGGGGGTTTCTTTGAATACGATCTGAAGAAAGAGCGGCTCGAAGAAGTCAGCCGCGAACTCGAAGATCCGGCAGTCTGGCAGAAGCCGGAAAAAGCCCAAGAACTCGGCAGAGAGCGATCCAAGCTCGCCTCCGAAATCGAACAGATCGACGCGGCGACAAATTCTGTCCGCGACTCCATCGAATTGCTCGAACTCGCCGAGGCCGAAGACGATGAGTCGACGGCGCGCGAAGTCGAACGCGATCTACCCTCGGTCGAGTCCAAAGTGCGCAAGCTCGAACTCAAGCGCATGTTCCGCGGCGAGATGGATTCACACAACGCCTATCTTGATATCCAAGCCGGCGCCGGTGGAACCGAGGCGCAAGACTGGGCGCAGATGATCATGCGCATGTACCTCAAGTGGGCGGCGACGCGCGGCTTCAGCGCCGAAGTCATCGACTCGAGTGCGGGTGAAGTCGCGGGGATCAAGAGCGCCACCATCGAGTTCAAGGGTGATCACGCCTACGGTTGGTTGCGTACCGAGACCGGTGTGCATCGACTCGTGCGCAAGTCGCCGTTCGACTCGGGTAATCGACGTCATACCTCGTTTGCCTCGGTGTTCGTCTCGCCTGAAATCGACGACGACATCAACATCGACATCAATCCTGCTGATCTCGAGATGGATGTCTATCGCTCGAGCGGTGCGGGCGGACAGCACGTCAACAAAACTGAGTCTGCGGTGCGCATTCGCCATATGCCCTCGGGCATCGTCGTTGCCTGTCAAAACGAACGCAGTCAGCACAAGAACCGCGCGACGGCGATGAAGATGTTGAAGGCCAAGCTCTATGAGCTTGAGGTAAACAAGCGCAATGCCGCAGCCAAGGTGCTCGAGGACTCGAAGTCGGATGTGAGCTGGGGTCACCAGATCCGTTCGTACGTGCTCGATCAGTCCCGCATTAAAGATTTGCGCACGGATGTCGAGGTGGGTAACACCACGGCCGTGCTCGATGGTGATCTCGATCAATTTCTCGAGGCCTCGCTGAAGGCGGGCCTGTAGCGCGGAGCATTCCTAAGATGAGCGACACGCAAGCCCCTGAGGGTGCTGCAGCACCACCGGAAGACGAGAACAAACTCATTGCCGAGCGTCGCCACAAGCTGTCGGCGCTGCGTACGGCCGGCACGCCGGCATTCCCCAATGATTTCCGGCGCGACTCGCTCGCCTCCGAGTTGCATCTCGGCTTCGGTGAAATGGAGGGTGCCGCGCTCGAGGCGCAGGCGATCCGGGTGCAAGTCGCAGGCCGGATGATGCTGCGTCGCATCATGGGCAAGGCGAGTTTCGTGAAGATCCAAGACTCCTCGGGACAGATTCAGCTTTTTTTGCAGCGCGATTCGCTTGGCGAGCATTACGAGGCGTTCAAGGGCTGGGATATCGGCGACATCCTGGGTGCCGAGGGCACGCTCTTCAAAACGAAGACGGGCGAGTTGTCGGTGCGGGTCGAGTCGCTGCGTCTGCTCGTGAAGTCTTTGCGGCCGCTGCCTGACAAATGGCACGGACTCGCCGACACCGAGGCGCGTTACCGTCAGCGGTATGTCGATCTCATCATGAACGAGGAGAGTCGGGGAGTGTTCCGTAAGCGTACGCGACTCGTGCGTTATCTGCGCGACATGCTCGACACGCTAGGGTTCATGGAAGTCGAAACGCCGATGATGCAGCCCATTCCGGGCGGCGCGACAGCACGGCCTTTCGTCACGCACCATAATGCGCTCGATATCGACATGTATCTGCGCATCGCGCCCGAGCTTTACCTCAAGCGACTCGTCGTGGGTGGCTTCGAGCGCGTCTATGAAATCAATCGCAACTTCCGCAACGAGGGTCTGTCGACTCGACACAATCCCGAGTTCACGATGCTCGAGTTGTACCAGGCGTATGCCGACTACCACGATCTCATGGATCTCGTAGAGCGGATGATGCGCGGTGCGGCCGAAGCGGTGGTGGGAGCGCTCGAGTTCGATTCGCAAGGTCGTCGCTATGACCTTTCGAAGCCGTTCGCGCGCATCTCGGTGGAGGACATCATCCTGCGTGAAAACCCGAGCCTCGAGCGCGGGAAGTTGCGCGAGGTCGCTTACCTGCGTGCCGCCTGCGAAAAGCTCGGTATTGCCTGGAAGCCGGGCGATGGCGCGGGCAAGCTGCAAATCGAAATCTTCGAGAAGACCGGCGAGCACACGCTGCAAGATCCGACCTTCGTCTATGCCTATCCGGCTGAAGTGTCACCGCTCTCGCGTGCCAACGATGCCGACCCTTTCCTCACTGATCGCTTCGAGTTCTTCGTCGGTGGACGCGAACTCGCCAACGGGTTCTCTGAGCTCAACGATGCCGAGGATCAGGCGGCGCGGTTCCATGCGCAGGTGGCGCGTAAGGAATCGGGCGACGATGAGGCGATGTTCTACGACGCCGATTACGTTCGTGCGCTCGAGTACGGCATGCCTCCGACGGCGGGACTCGGTGTCGGCATCGACCGGCTCGTGATGTTCTTGACGGACTCGCCGTCGATCCGCGACGTGCTGCTTTTCCCGCAGATGCGACCGGAGTAAGGCGCTGCCTCGGCGGCTACTCCGGTAGCGCGTAGCTCATGGGTAGGGCGAC
>JBIIHO010000108.1:0-5790 GCA_044235605.1 Steroidobacteraceae bacterium
CTGCGCCTCGCCGACGCCCTCGAAGAATATCTACGCACCGAGTTACGCCCCGGAAAAACCGGTGACTCCGAATTCGATGCCCTGTCTCGCGCCGAGATCCTCGCGGATCGTCCGCAGCGCGCGCGTGAACTCGTCATCGAGGTACGCGACCGCTGGAAACAACTTCTGAACGATCTCGATGCGCCGCTCGACGGACGAACCGTATTTGCTGCGCTTCAAGATCGAAGCGTGAGAGTGTCCTGGAAGCGCGAACTGCGCGACCCGCTCGCCGAGATTTTCGCAGGCGATGCCTTCGCACCCATCCGTACTGAATTGCAGGCCATTCACCAACGTGTGCTCAAGGGCCGCGTATGGGTGGCACTACACATGCACGCCGGCGACGGTAACGTCCACACCAATATCCCGGTGAACTCCGACGACTACCAGATGCTGCAGGAAGCCAACGCGGCCGTCGCGCGCATCATGAAAATCGCTCGGGATCTCGGCGGCGTGATTTCGGGCGAACACGGCATCGGAATCACCAAGCTCGAGTTCCTCACCCACGAAGAGACCGCCGGTCTGCGCGACTACAAGCGCCGCATCGATCCCGAGGGCCGTTTCAACAAGGGCAAGCTGCTGCCCGGCGGTGATCTCAGCCGAGCGTATACCCCGAGCTTCAACCTGCTCGGTCACGAATCGCTCATCATGCAGCAGTCGGACATCGGCACAATTTCGACCGCCGTCAAAGATTGCTTGCGTTGCGGCAAGTGCAAGCCCGTCTGTGCGACCCACGTGCCGCGCGCCAATCTGCTCTATAGCCCACGCAACAAGATTCTCGCGACGTCCTTGCTCATCGAGGCGTTCCTCTACGAAGAGCAGACTCGTCGAGGCGTCTCGATTCGTCATTGGGACGAGTTCGGCGATGTCGCCGACCATTGCACCGTTTGCCACAAGTGCGAAGCGCCCTGCCCCGTCGACATCGACTTCGGTGACGTCTCGATGGCCATGCGCGATCTGCTGCGTCGGATGGGCAAGAAGCGTTTCAATGCCGGTACGGCTGCCTCGATGTTGTTCCTCAATGCGACCAACCCCGAGACCATCAAGCTCGTCCGTAAGGGCATGATCGAGTGGGGCTTCAAGGCGCAACGTGTCGGACATCAGGTGCTCAAGGCTTTCGCCAAACCACAGGTTCAAGCGCCGCCCGCGACCACAGGCAAACCACCCATCCGCGAGCAGGTGGTGCACTTCGTCAACCGTCGCATGCCCGCCGGAGTCCCAAAGAAAACGGCGCGAGCCTTGCTCGATATCGAAGATCGCAACTACGTTCCGGTCATCCGTAATCCGAAGGCGACCTCTAGCGACGCCGAGGCGGTCTTTTATTTCCCGGGCTGCGGCTCAGAGCGCCTCTTCTCGCAAGTCGGTCTCGCCACTCAGGCGATGCTCTGGCACGTCGGCGTACAGACTGTGCTGCCGCCCGGATATCTCTGTTGCGGCTATCCGCAACGTGGTTCGGGGGACTTCGATAAAGCCGAAAAGATGATTACGGACAATCGTGTGCTCTTCCATCGCGTCGCCAACACGCTCAATTACCTCGATATCAAAACCGTGGTCGTGAGTTGCGGCACCTGCTTCGATCAGTTGCAGGGCTACGAGTTCGACAAAATCTTCCCAGGCTGCCGCATCGTCGACATCCATGAGTACCTCATGGAGAAGAGTGTGCGCATCGAGGGCGTCACAGGGGTGCGTTACCTCTATCACGACCCGTGTCATTCGCCGATGAAGAGCTACGAGCCGCTTAAGGTCGTCAATCAGCTCGTCAATTCCGATGCGAACGGTCGAGTCGCCAAGAACGATCGCTGCTGCGGAGAGTCAGGCACATTCGCGATCTCGCGACCCGACGTCTCCACACAGGTGCGCTTCCGTAAAGCCGAAGAAATGCAAAAAGGCGTGCGTGCGGCACGGGCCGACGGCTTCACGGGTGAGGTCAAGGTGCTCACCTCCTGCCCATCTTGCCTGCAGGGACTCAAGCGCTACGAAGACGAAACCGCACTGGATGCGGACTACATCGTCGTCGAGATCGCCAAGCACGTGCTTGGCGAAAACTGGATGCGCGAGTATGTCGAGCAGGCAAACGCCGGCGGTATCGAACGCATTTTGGTGTAACGCCGAGAGCGCCCAGCAGCGAGCACCTGGCAGTAGACGTTCAGAGCGCCTTGCGGAAAGTGAGATTGATGCGGACGCCGCCCTCGGGCTTTTGAACGGCGTGATAGCCCTTCCGTGCAGCCCCACCCCACACCAATACATCGCCGGGTAGCAGACGCACCTTCAACGGCGAGCCGCGACGTTCAGCGCCATACCAAAGAAATGTCGCAGGGGTACCGAGCGTGACCGACACAATAGGCTGAGAGAAATCACGCTCGTCGGCATCCCGGTGCGCGCCCATCTGGGCAGATGGCGCATAACGATTGATCAGACACGTGTCCGGCTCAAAGGGGCCGAAGCCCGCTGCGATCGAGGCCTCACCCGCGAGCCGTACGAAAAGATCCGGCATCGCTGGCCACGGTTTACCGGTTATTGGATCAACCCGTTCGTAGCGATAACCACGAGCATCGCTATACCAACCGCAAGCGCCGCAACTCGTCATCGCGGCGGACATCGATCGACCACCCGGGGTTTTGAGGTGCCGAAACGGCGCGGCGGCCGAGATGATCTCGACCGCCGCGTCTAGGTCTTCGGTCGGCACCGCGAAGCCGTGCAACAGCACGACCTCGGGTGCGACCTTGATAAGGGTCAACTGATCAGAAACCGAACGTCACGCGACCGTAAATAAAACGGCCCGAACGACCGAAGGGCGAGAGGTTCGAGAACGATGTCGCACCCGTCGTATTGAGGCCCGGCGGGTTCGGATCCGGATACTCGTCGAACACGTTGTCCGCGCCGACGGCGAGCTTGATGCGTTCGCTCACCGTGTATCGGGCTTCAAGATCAAACAACGTTTTCGCTGTGAGCAAGAGATCTCCAGAGGGAGCAGTTCCCGCGCTCAGAACATCCCCGTAACGTGTCGCACGTGCCGTCAGGCCGAAGTTACCCTCAGTCCAAGATGCCGAAAACGCGAACTTATCCTTTGGCGTACCCTGTTCAAAGGTTAGGAGATTACTGCGACCGAACAACGTCGGAGAAGGACTCAGAGCTACCAACTGCGCCGTGGTAGGAACCTTAGAGACCTTAGTTTCTGTGAAATTCGCCGTCGCCGTGATATCGAAGCGGCCACCCGACTCGAGTTTGATCGGGTAGTTAAACACCACGTCGACGCCTTCGGTCGTCGTGTCAACACCGTTAATGAAGAATCGGCCTGCCGCACCCGGGAAACCTTGGTTACGCAGGAAGTTCTGCACAGCTACGTCCGCTGCGCCCGTTCCGGTTCCGAGGTTTTCGGAAAGTACGATGCGATTCTCGAGATCGATCTTGTACGCATCAAGCGTAAGACTCGCGCCGCCGCCCAGCTGGAACACGACACCGACCGACACGTTGGTGGAGTCTTCTGAGTCGAGCGGCTTCGCACCGAGTGCCGCAGCGACCGGAGCAGTCGCAGGGAACGTGGTGACGTCAAAGGGCACGCCATTCACGAAGTTGGTGGACGTTGTGGTAAAGAATTGCTGCTGCAACGATGGAGCACGGAAGCCCGTCGAGTACGACGTACGCACGGCAACCGTGTCGCTGAAGTCGTAGCGCGCGGCAATCTTGCCCGACACGTTGCTACCGAAGTCCGAGTAGTCCTCGGCACGGAAGGCAATCGAGGCGAGCAACTTGTCGGTCACGTTCGCTTCGAGATCGATGTACGCACCGACCGCGTCACGGCTCTCGTCGAGCACGTTCGACGGACGGAAACCCGGAAATACCTGCGCGCCTGCGGGCGCAGGGCAGCCACCGGCAGCGACATTCGCCGGAAGTGCAGCCGTTGCACCGGTACAACCCGGCGTGTTGAGCGGCAAGCGAACACCGCCATCTCGCCACGAGTCCGGCTCACCGGCGGTGATGCTGTAGGACTCTTGGCGAGCTTCGATGCCCAGCGCCAAGTTCAGCGGTGAGGCGAGTCCCGACACCTCGAACGAACGAACGCCCGAGAGGTTGAAGACAGTTTGTTCGTGATCGTAACCACCCGCGTCGAACGACGTCTTGCTCGATGCACCGAGCGAACGGTTAAGCGTATCGACGATGGTGAACAACATTTCGTTGTAGCCATAGACCACCGAGGCGTCCATGTCCCACTCACCCATCTCCCAACGCGAACCGAAACCGAGCGAATAGTCGGTGACGTCTGGCTGGATCTTCGGCAGGAAGCCATTGGGGTGGATGGAGAGAATGTTACGTCCTGACGGATCATCCGCCAAACGCTGGAAGCCCGCCGACAGAGCCGATCGGTCTTGATAGCTCGCCCACCCGTAGAGGCTGCTCGACTCACTGAGATCAACGCCCGCGTTTGCAAAGATCGTTGTCTGCTTCAACTCGGGTTCACCGTACCACTGGCTGAAACGGTTGAACGTACGTTCGCGCGGATCGAACGAGGTCGCCACAGTCGGATTGGTGAGCGGATACTGACGACGCATGTCGTAGCCACCACGCTCGGTGCGCTCCTGATCTTTGTACTCGGCCGAGATCGTGAGGAAGCCCGAATCGCCGAGGGCGAAGCCTTTCCAACCGCTGAGGGTGAGGGTTTCGCCGTCATTGACGCTGCGCTTGAGAACGTTCGGCGCAGACCACGTCGCACCGGCCGGCGCTGCGCCGATCAAATTTTCATACTGCGACTGACGCTGGCCGTAACTCATCGTGAACTCGCCGCCGTCGCGATCTTCGCGCATGCGCAAGTTGATGACGCCCGCAATCGCATCGGAGCCGTACTGGGCCGATGCACCGTCGCGCAGCACTTCGATCGCGCGCACAGCGGCGTTCGGAATGGTGTTGAGGTCGACCGCAGCCGAACCGCGACCGACGGTACCGTTGACGTTAACGAGCGCCGCCGCGTGACGACGCTTGCCATTCACGAGTACGAGCGTCTGATCGGGAGCGAGGCCGCGCAGCGTCGCAGGGCGCACGGTATCTGTACCGTCCGTCAAACCCGGACGCGGGAAGTTGAACGAAGGCAGCGCTACCGACAACGCTTGGTTGAGTTCAGCCACACCGATATTCGTGAGTGCATCGGTCGGAACGATGTCGACAGGCACCGCCGTGTCGAGCGCCGAGCGATTCGCGACGCGCGTGCCGGTTACGACCACTTGTTCGAGTTCGTCGGCACCACCTTGTGAGGCGTTCTGGGCAAACGCGGCCTGCGAGATCGCAGCCGCGACAAATACTGCAACGATTTTGTTGCGCATGGACAACTCCTGAAGGGAGGAAGGGTTAAGACCAAACTCGTTTAGTAGACCGCAAAATCACGGACGACTCAACGCCTTAAATGTCGCATTCTGGCAACAACAAAGAAAACTCTCTCCGAAATCATCCCGCATCGGACACATCTGGACTTTTTTTATTGGACCAGTTCATTATGGGAGCCAGATATAACATAAATATACGGTCACATATCTTTGTCTTTCGATGGGGGATCGGGGATGTCGGCGGTGGAACTTAGTGAAGAATCGGTACGCTCAGAGAGTCCCGGAAAACTAGGGCAGCTCGGAGAGGCCCTAGTACTACTCGTCGACTCTGATCCTTCGTCGGCCGAGTTCGTGGCGCGAGCCCTAACCCAGTCCGAAATGCGGGTCGTCATCTCCGACCGAATCTCCGGCGCCGGCGGCGCTTCGATGCAGTTGCGAT
>JBIIHO010000109.1:0-5763 GCA_044235605.1 Steroidobacteraceae bacterium
CTCGCACGCTCGGTGATTTGTCGTAAATCGCGCGGTTCGATGTCTTCCGGCAGGTCGACGTCGATACCGAGCGCGGCCAATTGCGTAAGCAGTTGATCGATTTTCTTTTCTTCGGGCGTCCCGTGAACCCGGTAAAGACCCCCCGCCTTCGCCGCCTTGAGCTGGCGCGCCGCGGCAACGTTCGCGAGGATCATGCATTCTTCGATGAGCTTGTGCGCGTCGTTACGACCATAGAGCCCGATGCTTCGCACCCGCCCCTCGGTGTCGAACTCGAATGCCGGCTCGGTGCTTTCAAAATCGAGCGCACCTCGACGATGCCGCGCCTTGAGCAGCGATCGATAAAGATCAACGAGCGGCGACAACTTAGGTAACAACGCGCCAACGGTACGGCGAGCCTCAGGCTGCTCGTTGAAGAGCGCCTCAACAGCCAGTTTGTACGTGAGCCGCATATGGCTGCGCATCACGGCCGGATAAAAACGAAACTCGAGTAGCGCGCCTCCGCGGCTGACCAGCATGTCGGCAGCGAAACACAGCCGATCCACCTCAGGCTCGAGCGAACACAAATGGTTAGAAAGCCCCGTCGGCAACATCGGCAGTACACGGTTGGGGAAATAGACCGACGTGCCCCGCTCGAGCGCATCCACATCGAGACCCGAGCCTGATCTCACGTAGTGGCTCACGTCGGCAATGGCAACAACGAGTCGAAAACCCTTCGCATGCGACTCAGCGTAAACCGCGTCGTCGAAATCGCGAGCGTCTTCCCCATCGATGGTGACGAGCGGCATGTCGCGAAGATCGATACGGCCCTTCGCTTCGCGCGGATCGATGCGCTCACCGTAGGCCTCGGCTTCTTGAAGCGCCGCAGCACGGAACTCTACGGGCAAAGAATGACGCGCGATGGCGGTCTCGGTGGCCATCTCGAGAGGACGCTCAGGATCGAGGCGACGCACGACCTCGGCCATGGCGCTGCGATGCGCATCGGGATAACGAGTGATGCGCGCGATGACCCAATCCCCTGCGCGAGCACCCGCGAGTTTGTCCTGCGGCACGAGGCAACGCAGACTGAGTCGACGATCGACCGAGTGTACGAAGAGCGTACGACCGACCGCCTCGACCGTGCCGAGAAACGCCGTGACACCCCGCGAGAGGATCTTCTCCATTTCGCCGGAGAGTCGTCCGTCTCGCCCTCGCTGCACCGTCACACGAACACGATCGCCCGATGTGAGTCCCGACATCTGCGGAGGCGGCAGAAACACGCTCTCCTCTTGTCCCTCAACTTTCACGAATCCGAAGCCGGAGCGATGCGCAGAAACCACGCCTTCCATGGTGCCGATGCTGCTGCGACCGTGGGGCTGCCGATCGCCTTGAGACGACCGGCCGCTACCGCGCTCGCCGCTTCGCGCATCATGACGCGGACCTCCACGAGGCCCTCGGCTCGATTTTCGTGACTTCAATTGACAGTCCTCATGGTGCTGCGTAATTTACGCGGCCCACCTTGCCCGGGTGGCGGAATTGGTAGACGCACTAGTTTCAGGTACTAGCGGGTAACACCGTGGAGGTTCGAGTCCTCTCCCGGGCACCAAATTAGGGGGTCGCCGACTAATCAGTCGGCAATCTCGAACGACAGTCCTGCTCTCGAGACGAGCCGAGACAAGAGACGCTCTCCAAAGATCGTCGAGGGCGTCCAAAAGCCGCCGCTCCGCTCCAATTTTTGAACGTCGAGCGCCAAACATACTGCGGCCTCTCCAAGCATCTTGGCCGTAGAACCATAGCCCGGATCACGATCACCCGTGACCTTGGCGCGAATCACCCGTCCATCATCCGTTCGTCCAAAGAAACGCAGGTCAAAGAAACCGCGTCGCTGCGCCTCCGGACTCGGTCCCTCGCCCGGCTTCGGCAGTACATAGCGCTCGAGTAGAGCACGCGTCGGCCCGACCGCACTCGCGAACATGAACGCACCTAGACCGACCGCGGTTCCGATCGCCGCGAGACGGCCCTGCAAACCGCGACCCGTCGAGACCGCCTCGTCATAGCGAAAATCGCGCGTGTAGGCGTGACCGCTCAGGGCGTTACTGCGGTGCACGATCCGCGTATTGATGGCTGCCATCACGAAGGGCGCAACGAAACCCTTGAAGTCTGCATCGTAGAGCGCGGACGAGACATTCGGTTGGCGCACATTCGCGCCACCGGTCACGCCGACGCAGAGCGAGTAAGGATTGGCGAGCTCTTTACGCAACGCAGGATTCGCGCGAACTTCTTTGGCGACGTTGAGCAAGCTGGCAGCCGTACCGCCAGAAAATCCGCCGCGCATTGCGCGCACGCGCATCTTGATGCGGCTCGCGGGGCGACCGAAACGTCGACGCGCTTCTTGCTGAAGAAAAAAAACGCCCAGATCGGACGGGATGGAATCGAAGCCGCAGCAGTGAACGATACGGGCGCCACTCGCCTTAGCGGCACCCTCATAACGCTCGATCATACGGCGGATCCACTGCACCTCACCGGTGAGGTCGCAGTAGTCGGTTCCCGTCTCAGCGCATGCCTTGACCAGCGGCTCACCATAGAGCGCATACGGTCCGACGGTCGAGACAATAACTTTTGCGCGCACGGCGAGGGAGCGCATCGCGCTTTCATCCGCGGCATCGGCCACGATGACGGGAAGTCCATCGGCCGCACCATCGAGCTCGTGTTTGAGCTCCGCGAGGCGAGCCGCCGAGCGCGCGGCGATGGCCCAACGTAAACGACTACCGTCGTTACCGTAAGTGTCGAGGAGATAGCGACAAAGAATTCGACCCACGAAACTCGTGGCACCGAACACAACGATATCGAATTCACGCATGGGCCCTCCCCCTCATTCGCCCATCACCCGAACGGGTGACGACGGATGATAGTCTGATCTCGATCGGGACCGGTCGAAATCACGTCGATGGGCACGCCGACGAGTTCTTCGATACGACTTAAATACGCTCGGGCCTGATCGGGCAGATCGGCTTCGCGGGTGACGCCGAACGTCGTTCCCTTCCAACCCGGCAGGTCTTCGTAGACGGGCTCGACATCGGCGAAACCGTCGACCAACAAAGGCGGCTCGCGAGATACCACGCCGGCGGCGCGATACCCGACGCAAACGCGGATGGCATCGAGCCCGTCGAGCACGTCGAGTTTGGTCATGCAGAGCCCCGAAACGCTCGAATGGATAACCGACCGTCGTAACGCCACGGCATCGAACCAACCACAACGGCGGCGGCGGCCCGTCACCGCACCAAACTCTTGTCCGACTCGCTGCAGGTGCTCGCCGGTCTCGTCGAAGAGCTCCGTCGGGAAGGGGCCGGCACCCACGCGGGTGGTGTAGGCCTTCACAATCCCGAGCACGTAGTCGAAGTTCCGCGGACCGAGCCCTGTACCCGTCCCCGCGAACCCCGCTGTGGTATTCGATGAGGTGACAAAAGGATAAGTGCCGAGATCGACATCGAGCATCGCGCCTTGAGCGCCCTCGAACATCACGTTCGCACCCGCGTCTCGCAGATTTTGTAGCTCGTTGGTTACGTCACATACGAGCGGCTTGATGCGCTCGGCCATGGCGAGATGACTGTCGAGCGTCGCCTGGAAGTCGACGGGCGGCAGCTTGAAGTAGTGCTGCAACACGAAATTGTGGAAATCGAGGATCTCGCCAAGTTTTGAGGCAAAGCGCTCGCGCTGAAAGAGATCGGCAACCCGAAGCGCTCGCCGCGCGACCTTATCTTCATAGGCCGGGCCGATTCCGCGACCCGTCGTACCGATCGCGTTGACACCACGAGCCTGCTCTCGAGCACGATCGAGTGATACGTGCGAAGGCAGAATGAGCGGGCAGTTAGGTGCGATGCGGAGACGCTCGAATACGGGGACACCGCGAGCCACGAGCATGTCCGCTTCGCGCAGCAAGGCCTCGAGCGACAACACCACACCGTTACCGATGAAGCAGGTGACATTCGCGCGCAGAACGCCGGACGGAATAAGCGAAAGCACTGTTTTTTCGCTGCCGACGATAAGGGTGTGCCCAGCGTTATGACCACCCTGGAAACGAGCAACGGCCGACGCGCGTTCGGTGAGCAGATCGACGATCTTGCCCTTACCCTCGTCACCCCACTGGGTGCCGATTACGACGACGAAACGACCCGAAGGCATCGTGGAGCGCGGGATCAGCGCGAGCCAGCGTTCGGATTACGCATGTACTTGAAGAAGTCGCTGTCGGGCGAGACGACCATGATGTCGCCCTCTTTACCCAGCGAGTTCTTGTAGGCCTGGATGCTTCGATAGAACGCGTAAAACTCAGCGTTACGGTTGTACGCCGCAGCATAGGTAGCAGCGGCCTTCGAGTCGGCGTCACCGCGAATCTTAAGCGCGTCACGAGCCGCGATCGAGATGATCTCCGTGCGCTTACGATCGGCCTCCGCGCGAATACGCAGGGCTTCTTTTTCGCCCTCACCACGCAGCTGACGCGCGAGTCGGCTGAAGCTCTGTTGCATGCTCGCGTAGACGCGGGACTCGACGTCCGGCGGCAAACCGATTTTCTGAACGCGGGTGTCGATCAACTCGAGGCCAAGGCTCTCGGCGCTTTTGCTCGCGCGATCGAACATGTCGCCTGTAAACGCCGTACGCTCGGCCGAGACGATTTCTTGCAAGGTGCGCTGCGCAACCGCGTTCTTGATACCGTCTTTGACGATATCGGACAAACGCAGGCCCGCTGCACCCGGATCGTTGCCGAAGGACTGGGCGTAGCGGCCGGCGTCTTTGATGCGCCATTTGACGTAGTAGTCGACGATGAGCCCGCGGTTTTCGCTGGTCAGAAAGGTTTCGCCTTCGAAACTCTGCGAGACGATACGTCGCTCGAACTTACGAACGGTGTCGATGGGCAGCTTGAAGTGCAGACCCGGCTCGTAGTTGGTCCCGATGATCTCCCGGAACTGGCTACGGACAGCCAACTCGTTCTCGGACACCGTGAACGTGCAGAGACTGATGAGCAAGCCCACCGCTGCGATCACACCAAATATTTTTTGAATTGACTGCGGCATGTCAGCGCTCCACTCTCGCGCGCGGATCCGCGGCGGCATCCTCTGCTGCGCCCGCTCGGGGGGCGACCACAGAGACTTCGGTTTCGTTATTGCGCCTTTGCTGCTCGATCAACTTGTCGAGCGGCAAGTAAAGCATTTGGTTGTTGCCCTTGGTGTCGACGACCACCTTCTGCGAGCGGGAAAGCACGGACTCGATTGCTTCGATATAAAGACGTTCGCGGGTGACACGGGGTGCCTTCTCATACTGCGCGACGAGCTGACGGAAACGATCGGCCTCGCCCTCGGATATGGCGATCACCTGAGCTCGATACGCCTCTGCCTCCTGCATCTGACGAGACGCGCTACCTTCTGCGACCGGCAGGATACCGCTCGCGTAGGCCTCCGCTTCTTTGACGAGCCGCTCTTTGTCGGCGATCGCCTTGTTGGCGTCTTCCTGTGACGGACGCACGTCGGTCGGCACTTGAATATCGGTGAGGTTGACGCTGGTGATGAAAAT
This sequence comes from Steroidobacteraceae bacterium, assembly GCA_044235605.1. GTDB lineage: Bacteria > Pseudomonadota > Gammaproteobacteria > Steroidobacterales > Steroidobacteraceae > UBA964. Next base: position 5,542 of record JBIIHO010000109.1, read on the forward strand.
GCCGGCGCCGTACTGATCGAGCGTGCGCTGGATCAACTCCTTGGTTCGAGTCGTCGCCTGCTCACGCTTGGAGATTAGGATTTCTTCGAGTGTGCTGCGACCCACGATTTCGCGAATCGCCATTTCGCCCACTTCGCGCAGCGTCTGCTCCGGATCTTTGACCTGGAACAAGAATTTGACCGGATCGCGCAACTGATATTGAACGGCAAGAGACATGTCGAT
>JBIIHO010000110.1:0-5700 GCA_044235605.1 Steroidobacteraceae bacterium
CCATCACGATCACGGAAAGGACGATCACGGACATCATGACCACGGGCACTCGCACGAAGACCTCAATCTAAAATCCGCTTATCTGCACGTGATCGCCGATGCTACGACATCTGTGCTGGCTATCGCGGCCCTGCTTGGCGGATGGGTTTACGGCTGGGCGTGGCTGGATCCACTTACCGGAATCGTGGGCGCGATTTTGGTCGGTGTTTGGGCAAAGGGGCTGATCGTCGACACTAGCAAGGTCTTGTTAGATCGCGAAATGGATCATCCAGTCGTCGATGAGATTAGGCAGGTGATCGAAGATTCATCCGAGACGATCGATGAGAAAATCGCGGATCTTCACGTGTGGCGTGTCGGCAAGGGGCAGTACTCCTGCGCGATCGTCGTCCTCACTCGTAATCGCGAATTAACGCCCGACATGATTCGGGAGCGACTGGCGGTGCACGAGGAGATCGTGCACTCGACGATCGAGATCCATCACCACTGAAACCGCGTGTTCGAATGAAAACCGACACCAGTCGCTCTCGTATGGGAGTCGTCGGTGCTCTAAGGATTTTACTTGGGCGAGATGTCGCTCAACGCATCGACAGCGCGATCTGCCGCATCCTGAAATGGCTCGACGACCCAGTCGGCGCCGGCCTTGCGCATCGCGGCCATCTCATCCGGATCGTGTGAGGTAACGGCGATCTTGCCTTTAAATCCGGCGACACGCGCAATCTGTACCAGCGTGATGCGTGCGTCCTCGTGGCTCAGTCCGGTGGGGTGTGGGGAAACTGTCGAGACTAGCCACTTCGCCTGACTGAGGGGTAACTCCGATATGAGCTCGGAGTCCGTGGCGTCGCCGAATTCAGCTTCGAGCCCAAGTGCACGCCAGCGATTTACCGCTTCCGGGTCGAAATCGATACCTAGGGTTTTGATGCCCCGTTGGTGAAGACGTAGGCCGATCGCCGTTCCGAAACGTCCGAGTCCGAAAAGGATGATTGGGTAAGTTGTCGTATGGTGGATACCACTCTCATGCGGTTCTCGTGGAGTTCCCGTGCGCTCGAATCTGCCGAGTAGGGATTCACAGAGCGAATAGAGCTGATGTGAGTACGTAATCATGTAGGTCGAAACCGCGATCGTCACGAGTCCGACCAGAGTCACGAGACCGAGCGTCTCTCGATTGACATGGCCGAGACTTACACCCATCGTGACCAAAATAAGCGAGAACTCACTGATTTGCGCAAGTGTCATACCGGTGAGAAATCCGGTTCGCTTTCGATAACCCATCGCTCCCATGACGATCAGCACGATGAGAGGCTTTCCGATCAGTACGAACATCGCCAACATCACGGCGTACAGTGCGTTGCCTCCGAGTGTCGATAAGTCGATGGCCGCTCCTAACGCGATGAAGAAAAACAGCAGTAGAAAGTCTCGCAGCGGCGCCAGTCGAGCTGCGATAGTTTCGCGGTAGGGTGTCGAGGCGAGGGCGACTCCGGCGAGGAGTCCTCCCACTTCTTTTCCTAGACCCGTGATGTCGCCCACTGCAGCGAAGATCGCGGCCAGCGCAATGGCAAACAGCACAAGCAGTTCCGGTGCAAATGCGAGCTTTTCGGTCAGAGGAGTGGCGAGGTAACGCACGAAGCCCACAACGAATAAGACCAGTACGACGCTGGAGATGAGCAGTGATTGAACCGTGGCACCGCTATGCTCGCCGGTCCCTACGCTGATACCGACGGCGGAGAGACTGATCATGGCAATCACCACGATCAGATCTTGAACAATCAAGATGCCGAGGGCGATCTTTCCGTGTAACGAGTCAATCTCTCGTTTGTCGGAAAGTAGTTTGACGATGATGATCGTCGAAGAGAACGCTAGAGCGGCGGCGATATAGAAGTTAGTAACTGGGTCGAACCCGAGTGCGAGGCCGATTGCGTAGCTCACCAGTGCCGTAAACGCCACTTGTCCTAGGCCAGTAATTAATGAAACTGCTCCGAGCGATCGAATCAGAGCGAGGTCGAGCTTAATACCGACTAAAAACAGCAACATCACGATCCCGAGCTCCGAGAGGAGAGTGATCTCCGCATCAGAATGCACGAGATCAAGCGCCGAAGGACCAGCGATCAATCCGACGAGGATGAAGCTGACGATCAGGGGTTGACGCAGTACGAGGCCGACAAAGCCTGTGGCAGCCGCCAGGGCGAGCAGCGCGGCGATTTCGCCGAATGTCGAGCTGATAGCGGTTTCCATGACCTGTCTCGGAAAAGACGTCTTATGATAGGACTCTCGTGCTTGTTTTCAATGCGGTAGAACCGTAATACCGGCCTATGGATTACTTATATTCTTTGCTTATTCCGTTTGGAATTTTTTGGCTTGTCCTCGCGATCCGTCCGCACGACCGAATGGTGTGGGCGGCCGAGAATCTGCTGACTGTCGTGACGGTCATCGCATTGGTTTGGACTTATCCGTCTTGGCCGCTCAGTAATCTTTCGTACAGTTTGATCATTGCGTTTCTGATGCTGCACACCATCGGGGGCCACTACACCTATGTGCGAGTACCTTACGACGAGGTCACGGATGCGATCGCAGGTGTAAGACTGTCCAAAGCGTTTGGATGGGTTCGTAATCATTACGATCGACTGGTGCATTTCGCATACGGGTTGCTGGTGGCATACCCCTTGTTCGAACTTCTGGAGTCGTACGCTCAACCGCTTGGAATTTGGAGCTATGTGTTGTCGCCGGCATTGATTATGGCGACGAGCATGATCTTCGAGGTGCTCGAGTGGTGGATGACCGAATTATTAGGGGCTGGGCAGGGTGCCGCCTACATCGGCGCTCAAGGGGATGAGTGGGATGCCCAGAAAGACATGGGGCTCGCCGCACTCGGCTCCATCATGGCGATGCTCGCAACGGGCTTTTTAGCGTAAGCCTTAAATAGATCGTCCGTGCGTCGCGGTAGGACCGCCACGCACGGACGAGTCGTCAGAGCCTGACCGGTTACTTCGCAATGGCCTCGACGGCAATATCGATTCGCACGTCGTCACCGACGAACGGAGCGTACTTGCCGGCGCCAAACTCCGAGCGCTTGATGACCGTATAGGCATTCGCGCCGATCGCCGGCTTCTTCACCATCGGATGCTCCATGGCGGTGAAGGAGGTGACCGTCAGAGTGACCGGCTTGGTGACGCCCTTGATGGTGAGTAAGCCTTCGATGCTCGAGGGCTTTTCACCGTCGAACAGCACTCGCGTCGACTTGAAGGTCGCCGTGGGGTGCTTAGCGGTATCGAGGAAGTCTTCCGCGCGCAGGTGCTCGTCGAAATCGGCGAGCCCGGTATTCACCGTCGTCATATCGATGGTGATGTCCGCCTGTCCCGTCTTGGCTGCGGCATCGAAGGTTACGGTGCCCGTAGTTTTCCGGAAGGTACTCAATTGGGTGGACAGACCGAAATGCGAGTAAGAAAAGCGAGGGTAGGTATGCGTCGGGTCTACCTGGTAGGTGACGGACGCCGCGATTGCGTTGCTCGCTATGGCGATGAACAGCGAAGTGGCTAGGGTGAGTTGTTTGAATAGTGACATGATGACTCCTTGGGTTTTTATCTTTGAAAATTACTTGAGGATTAAAGAAAGATTGACGGTGACGTCGTTCGCGACGACATCGAATTTCGACCACATGCCCTCGCCGATGCCGTAGTCGGCGCGACGAATTACAAAGCTGCCCGTCAAAACGCCACGCGGGGAGAGTTTAAGAGGCGCTTTGATTTCGCGGGTACGCCCTTTTAGCGTTAGCTTGCCTGTAGCTTCCAGCTGTCCTGCAGTCGTTTGTTTGAGGCTCGCGAGAACGAAGGTCGCCGTCGGAAAGCCGGCGACGTTGAACCAGGATTTACCGACGACCTCTTCATCAGCTTCGCTCGATCCAGTGTCGATACTAGAAAGATCGATCGCGACACGTGCTCGAGCGCTCTCGAGTTTGCTCGGATCAAGCTGCAGATCGACCGAGAATTTCTTGAAGCGGCCATCCATCGCCACGCCCATCTGCGAGTATCGAAAGGTCACCGTGCTCGCGGCAGGGGCGATGCTCGTGTAGGTGGTGGCCTCCGCGCGGGTCGAAAAGAGAAGAGATAAGGCGAGCAAAGAAACCAGATATTTCATGGGGATTCAGCTCCGATTGCTTACGATCATTCGTTTGAGGGTGTCGTCCTTCAGGACGAGGTGATGCCAGATTGCGGCCACGATGTGTCCGCCCAGGGTGAGCATGAGCACGACATTCAGGCCCTCGTGAACTTGTTGCAGTAGGTCGCCCATATGTTTGTTACGAGCGATGAGGTCGGGTATCGGGAGCACACCGAACCAGACGGTTTGAAATCCCTTCGCTGAGCTCATCAACCAGCCGCTCAGTGGAATGAGTACCATCAATATATACAAGAGGCCGTGAGCGGCGCGGGCGATGGTTTTCAATGAAGGGGAGAGCCCTGCGGGCGGCGGCGGTGTAGGGTGAGCGATTCGCCAGGCGAGTCGCAGCCACACCAGCAAGAACACGGTTACGCCAAACCATTTATGCCAAGAATATAGCTCTAGTTTTTGAGGTGAGAGCGGCAGGTCGTGCATGTATAGACCGAGTGCGAGCAGTCCGATGATCAGAATGCTCATCAGCCAGTGCAGCGTTTTGGCAACCGGGTGGTAGTGGGTGCTCACGAGCGTTCTCCAGGTTGAAAAATGTAGCCATCCATGGCGAGTACAAATTCGCTGAGCCCGCGATGGAATGCGTTGCCCTTCGCATCCGGACCTCCGGCACCGAGTGCGGTGAACAAGGGCAATAGATGTTCGTCCCTTGGATGGGCGCGGACACCATCGGCCTGTAGTCGTCGATAGTCCAGCAGATCATCGATTGCATTCGCATTGAGGCAATTTTCGACCCAGTCGGAAAATCGCTTCGCATAGTCCGCGTCGATGCCGCCCCGTTGCATCGCCGTTTGCCAGTCGCGCAGGTTGTGCGTGATGTTGCCGGAGCCGATCACGAGGAAACCGCGTTCAAGCAGAGGGGAGATCGCTTGCCCGACTGCGTAGGCGAAGGCGGGTCCCTCGTGGTGTTGGATAGACAGCGGTACGACAGGAACGTCGGCGTCCGGAAACATATGACGCAGCGGCACCCATGCACCATGGTCGAGTCCGCGGGTCTCGTCGAGGACGACCTCAAGGTCTGCTGCGCGTAGCGCTTCGGCGACTTCGAGGGCGGCAGTCGGGCAGCCTGTCGCCGGATAACTCAAATCATAGAGACGACGATCGAAGCCGCTGAAGTCGTGGATGGTCCGCAAAGTAGTCGCCGACCCGACGGTGGGAATGGGCGTCTCCCAATGTGGGCTCACGATCACGATGACTCGCGGCCGCGTCAGCGTGCCCGCAATTGTACGAAGGGCGACGCCGGCCGCGCCCGGTTGCAGCGCGAACATCGGCGAGCCGTGAGGAACAAATAGGGCGGGTTGAGCGCTCATCGGCGCGAACCTTAAGGCTTAAATGGGAGCAGAAAAATACCCAAATGCACACTAGTTTGTTGCATTATTAGCAACAATGAACAAGCTCAATGCCATGCAGGCGTTCGTCCGAGTCGCCGAGTCGGGCAGTTTTTCGGCGGTCGCCGAGCAACTTCAGTTGGCGCGATCGGTCATCACCCGGCAGATCGCCGGCCTCGAAAAACAGCTCGGGGTTAAATTGATCACTCGTAGT
>JBIIHO010000111.1:0-5639 GCA_044235605.1 Steroidobacteraceae bacterium
TCGGACATGGCCTCCGCCACCGCCGGATCGATCGGCGTCGTCGAGGCGTGATCGAGAAAGATCGGCTTCACGAGTCGGACTTTCCGGAGGTCGAATTATTTGATCGCGCGCCGGCCGGACGTCGGCGACCCTGAATCGCCGTAAAAATGCCTCGCAAAATGTTCGCTTCGTTCTGATCGAGCTCGGCGCGATTGATGAAGCGGCGGATGCGCTCCATCAAACGTGTACCGCTCGTAGTCCGATCACGAAAGCCCACCTCTTCGAGCACCTCTTCGAAGTGCGCATAGAGACGCTCCATCTCCTCGCCCGTTGCGAGCGGGATGGGTCCGGGTGCCGACACATGCTCTGCGCCACGGGCACGATAAATTTCGTAGGTCACAAGCTGCGCCGCCATGGCGAGATTGAGCGAGGAGTATTCGGGGTTTGCCGGGATACGCAGCAGAAGATGCGCGAGCGAGAGCTCCTCGTTCGTGAGACCCGTGCGCTCGTTGCCAAAGAGCAGCGCTACCGGTCCACGAAGACTCTCCGTAACGATGCGCTGTGCGCCATCGCGCACATCGAGAACGCGGATATTTTGATCGCGATCGCGGGCGGTGGTGGCGACGATGAATCCGCAATCGGCGATGCCGTCTTCGAGTCGATCGACGACTACGGCTTTCTCGAGCACATCGGTCGCACCGGAAGCTCTCGCACTCGCTTCCCAATGCGGGAACTCCTTGGGTCGCACCAGCACGAGCTTCTCGAGGCCCATGTTTTTCATGGCGCGAGCAACCGCGCCGATGTTGCCCGGATGGGAAGTCTCGACGAGAACCACTCGTATGTCGGCGGCGGTGATCATGCGCGTGGTATTCTAGCGGCCTTTTCCGACGCTCTTTGCCAACATGCAGCCACTTCTCAACATTGCCGTGCGTGCCGCGCGTCGTGCGGCGGATCTCATCGTCCGCAGCCTCAATCGGCTCGATTCCCTCGAGGTTTCGAGCAAGGGTCGCAACGACTACGTCACCGAGGTCGACCGCGCTGCCGAGGCCGAGATCATCGCCACCATCCGCCGTGCCTACCCCGATCATGCCTTCCTCGGCGAGGAAAGCGGTCAGATCGGCTCGGGGCCCGTGGAGTGGATCATCGATCCACTCGATGGCACCACGAACTTCATTCACGGCATGCCGCATTTCTGCGTCTCGATCGGCGCCCGCGTTCGCGGACGTATCGATCACGGCGTCGTCTACGACCCCATGCGACAAGAAATTTTCACCGCATCGCGGGGTGATGGCGCCCATCTCGAAAATCGGCGTATTCGTGTGAGCTCGCAACGGGGGCTCGAAGGCGCCCTGATCGGCACCGGGTTCCCCTACCGCGCCAATACCGAATATCTCGACACCTATCTCGCGATGCTCAAAGACGTGATGCTGAACACCGCGGGCGTGCGGCGCCCCGGGTCGGCAGCTCTCGATCTCGCTTACGTCGCGGCGGGTCGAACGGATGGATTCTTTGAAATCGGCCTCGGCCCCTGGGATACGGCTGCGGGGTCGCTGATCGTCGAGGAAGCGGGTGGCCGCGTCGGCACGCTCTCGGGCGGAGAATTCAAGCAAGGCGGGAATATCGTCGCCGCTTCACCGAAAGTCTACGATGCGATGCTCGCCTTGCTCGCTCCGCATCTCACGCCAAGTCTGCGCGAAGACTAAGGCACGATCGTCGTAAACAAGTAGACGGCGAAAATCACAAGGTGCACGAGGCCCTGCAGGATGGTCGTCCTGCCGGTGCTGAACGACTGCGTGCATACCAACAGTGACAAGAACAGCAACACGATCTCGCGATTACCGAGACCGAGATCGAGCGTCCAGCCCATGGCGATAGAGATCACAGCCAAGGTCGGAATGGTGAGACCGATGGAAGCCAACGCCGAGCCGAGCGCGAGATTCATGCTGGTCTGAAGACGATTAGCGCGCGCAGCACGAAAGGCCGCGAGACTCTCCGGTAGCAGCACGATCGCCGCAATGAACACACCTGCCGCCGCCACGGGCGCACCGATCACGACAGCGAGCTGAGTGAGGCCCGGCGCCAATGTTTTCGCGAGCAACACGACGGCCACGAGCGCGATCACCAAGAGGACGAACGTCCAGCCGAGCGGTGCTCGCTCGACATGCTCCACGGGCTGCGCGCTCGCAGCGAGCGCCTCATTCTCGGCCAGAATCTTCTCGTGGATCTCATCGAGGAAGTAGTCTCGATGACGCACCGTCTGCACGAAGACGAACGCTCCATAAAGCACGAGCGATACGAAACCGACGAAGGCCAACTGGGGATTCGAGTAGGCGCCACCCGACGCCGACACTGTGAAGTTGGGAAGCACCAGCGTGAGCACTGAGAGCGCGCTCAAGGTCGCGAGCGCAGCACTCACGCCACGCCGGGTGAACGTCTGCTCACCGTGCTGCCAGGCTCCGGCGAGCATGCACAAGCCCACCATGCCGGTGATGATGATCATCACCGCGGCAAAGACGGTGTCGCGCACGATCGTGGGCACCGGCGTCTCCGTGCTCAACATCAACGAGATGATTAGAGCCACTTCAATGATAGTTACCGCGACAGCGAGAACGAGGGTTCCGTAGGGCTCGCCCACTCGCTCGGCGATCACCTCAGCGTGATAGACCGCGGCGAGCACCGTCGCCACCAGCGCGATGACGACGAACGCAAGCAACGGTGATTTGTCGACCCATGTGTCGTAGGCACCCAGTGCTAACGCCAGCACGGGCACCCAGGTCTGCCAACGTTTCAGAGTGTCGAGTTTCATGAGGCCAGCACCTCCAGCACGCCGACCGCTGACACTACTCTCCCGACCCTTTACGCTCCAGCGCATCGACCACCGCAGTCGTTGCCATATCGGCGCCGACGTTAACCATGGTGCGCGTCATGTCGAGCAGTCGATCGGCACCGAGAACGATGCCGATACCTTCCGGCGGAATACCGAAGGTAACGAGCAGGCCCGCGATGATGGGCAGAGAGCCGCCGGGGATACCCGCTGCCGCCACCGCACCGAGCACGGCGAGCAACAACAGGGTGAGTTGCTCACCGAGGCCCAAAGAAATACCAAAGACCTGGGCGACAAACAGGACGACGCAACCCTCATAAAGAGCCGTACCTGCCATGTTCATGGTGGTTCCGAGCGGTAGGACGAAGCCGGCCGTCGTCGGCTTGATACCCAGATCATCGCGCGCTGAGGCGAGTGCTGCAGGCAGCGTCGCGTTGCTCGAGCTCGTCGAAAATGCCGTGACCAACACGGGCCGGATGGCGCGCCAGAAGGCAAGCGGCCCGAAGCGAGAGAAGAGCTTCAGCCACAGCGACATGGTGCCGAACAGGTGCAACACCATGACAAAGAGACATCCGATCACGAAGACGCTGAGCGCGATGAGAATGTCCCAACCGATCTTGACGACGACGCTGTAGATCATCGCCGGCACCGCGATGGGCGCGAGCTTCAGCGCGAAGCGAACGATGCCCGTCATGAGCTCGGTCACGAGCTCGAGCCCAGACTGCAATTGCTCGCGACGGCGCGTCTGCATTTGCAGCGCGGCAGCACCGAGAAGAATCGCAAAAAGAATCAGCGGCAAGACTTCACCGAGCATCGTCCGGTCGTGCCCCGTGATCGCGCCGAGCAGATTGCGGGGCATGAACATGTCGACGACCGTCTGGAAGTTCATGTCCGGCTGCGCCGCCTGCTTTTCGATGAGCTTGCCCGAGGCCGTCCCGTATTCCTCGAGGAGACGCGCCTTGGTCTCGGTGTCGACCGCCCCGCCCGGCTGCACGACATTCATCATGACGAGCCCCAACATGCAGGCGATCGACATATTTGCGAAGAACAACGCGAAGGTGCGCACGGAGAGGGGTCCCAATCGCGTGAGCTCGCCGAGTTGTGTCACACCCGCCGCAAGCGAGGCGAAAACGAGCGGCATCACGACGAAGAACAGCATGCGCAGGAAGATCTGTCCGATCGGGTCGAACACCTGCGTCGAGATGCTGCGCGCGCCCTCGAGCAGCTCGGGAAAGGGATCTCCTAAAACAAGTGTCACCGCCCCTGCTGCGGCACCGAGGACGAGGCCGAGCAGGATGCGATTGGCGAGCTTGGTATCAGACTCCGCCATGCCGAACCGCGAATCAGCCGCGCGACTTCGCGAGCGGGCTCTTCCAGAAGCCGTAGGCGAAGTAAATCACGAGACCCGCGATCGACCAGTAGAGGAACGTGAGCTGAGTTGACGGCGGCAGCGAGAAGAACAGGAAGCCGCAGCCGGCCAGCGACAGCGGGCCCACGACCCATACCGCAGGCGTTTTGAACGGACGCGGACGGTTGGGTTCGCGTACGCGCAGGACGAGCACGCCGATCGACACTGCGAGGAATGCGAACAAGGTGCCGCTGTTGGCGATGTCCGCGAGCACGCCCACCGGGAAGAACGAGGCGAAGATCGTCACGGCTACACCCGTGATCAGCGTGACCACGTACGGCGTGTTGAACTTCGGATGTACCTTGGTGAGGGTGTCGGCACCCGGCAGCAGCCCGTCGCGCGCCATCACGAAGAAGATGCGCGTCTGACCGAAGAGCATCATGAGGATGACCGAAGGCAGCGCGAGGAACGCCGCGAGACCAATCAACTGCGAGATCTTGTCCCAGCCGAGCAGGTCGAGCACGAAGGCGAGCGGCTCGCCGCTACAGGCGAGCGCCTGGGCGTTCTCGGGCAGCGCGCAAATGGTCGCGAACTCGGGGCTTCCCGGCGGCACCGCTCGTCCCATCGCATCAACGACCGGCTGAGCGCCGATTGATCCGACGACGCCCGCCGACACGAGCAGATAGAAAATCGTGCAGAGCGCGAGGCTACCGATGAGGCCGATCGGAATATTGCGCTGCGGATTAGTAGTTTCTTCTGCGGCCGTCGAGACCGCATCAAAGCCTACGTATGCAAAAAATATGGAAGCTGCGGCACCGGCGATACCGAGACCCGTCGCATCCCAGAATCCGTTCGGCGCGAAGGGCTCAAAGTTGTCACCCGAGACGACGGGCAGCGCGAGCACGACGAAAATGCTGAGCGCGGCCACCTTGATGACTACCAAGAACGCATTGACGGTCGCGCTCTCACGCGTACCGATCACGAGCAGCGACGTCACGAGCAGCGCGATGGCTGCGGCCGGCACGTTCATGATTCCGCCGGCGTAAGGACCCTTAGTAAACGCATCGGGTATGTCGAGACCGACGCTACGCTCCATGAGCCCGACGAAATAATTGGACCACCCGACCGACACGGCACTTGCCGCGACCGCATATTCGAGCACCAGAGCCCAACCCACGATCCAGGCGATCATTTCGCCCATGACCGCGTAAGAGTAGGTGTAGGCAGATCCGGATACCGGCACCATCGAGGCGAGCTCTGCGTAGCAAAGCGCGGCGACCGCGCAGACGAATCCGGCAATGACGAACGAGAGCATCATGCCCGGGCCGGCCTTCTGCGCAGCCTCTGCAGTGAGCACGAAGATGCCGGTGCCGATGATGGCGCCGACGCCCATCATGGTGAGCTGGAAGGCGCCAAGAGAGCGCTTGAGGCTCCGACGTTCGGCATTGGCCAAAATATCGTCGAGCGGTTTGATTCGCAGGTTCATGA
>JBIIHO010000112.1:0-5600 GCA_044235605.1 Steroidobacteraceae bacterium
TTCCCACTCCGAGCGCGATCGCTAGTAGGTAAAGGCCGGCGAGATACGCTATTCCCCGCATTCGGTCTTGAGTGTTCATGGCTTCGCTCAGACTTGGCTGCGCTCCAAGACGTCACGAATGAAACGCGCGACGCGCTCGGGTTGGGTGAGCGGCAGCATGTGACCGCCTGAGACTAGTTCGAGCGCGCATGCAGGTACACGCTCTACAAATCGCTCGCCGTGGATACGGTAGTCGAGGATGGCGTCTTCTCGACCATAGAGAATCGCAATCGGTGGCGCGTCAGGTCGATTCAGCGTCTCGTAACGCGCCTCCAGCGAGGGCAAGATCGCAGGAATGGCCGAGAGATCCTCGGACGCGCCAATGTACTGACTTGGTCGTAGCGTGAGCAGGCCGCCCCCGCGTACGCGATAGTCTCGTGGAACGGGCTCGGGTCCAAAGATTTTCGGCATCACGCGTCGCCGATTCATGATGAACCCCGGTGTGGCGAGTGCATTCGCCACGAATCGGCGAGCGATTCGACCGCGAACTGCCAGAGCGATGAAAACAGCGGGAAATCGCCCGGCGTAGTGGGTGAGTGGGGCGATCAGCGCGAGACCCGCGACCCGAGTCGGGTGCCGAAGTGCAAGCGTGAGCGACAACGCTCCGCCCAAAGAATGTCCGACGAAGAGCGCTCGCTCGATCCTGAGTTCATCGAGCAGGGCGATGAGTGCGTCGGCTTGATCGGTGAGTCGCGTCGCCTTGCCTGTCACTCGGGTCGAATAACCCGAGCCCGGGCGATCGACTGCAATGACGCGAGTATCACGAGAGAGATCGTCGAAGAGCGAATATTTGAAGTGGTGGAGATGTCCGCCCAGCCCGTGGATCATCAGGATGGGTGGCTTTCCCTCGGGTGCCGATCCCCCATCCAGATAATGCAGTCGTGCGTCAGGGACTTCTAAAAATCGACCAGCGGGTGGGATGGCGCCTTCCACTTGCCGTGCGACCCGACGCGTAAAGAGCGCCAAGGCGATCGAGATCGCGCCGAGTGACAGCAGGATCGCAATCAGGATCACACGCCGAGTCTCTTGAAGAGTGCCCAATATTTCGTCGGCATCAGGCGCTCGACCCAATAGCCGAGCTTGGCGTCCGTACCGACGAGAATGCGCGGGCGACGACGTTCGACGCCGGCGAGAATGATCTCTGCAGCGACGGCGGGCGGCTTGCGCAAAAGTCGGCGCGATTTCGCGAGTTGATGCGCAATCGTTTCTTGGGAGAGATTCGTCGAAAATCGGGCGCTCGTCGCGATGGATGTGGCGACACCGCCGGGGCACACGGCGCTGACGCCCACGGAGGTGCCCTCGAGTTCGTGGCGAAGCGCATCGCTGAAGCCACGAACGGCGAACTTGCTCGCCGAATAATGCGTTTGCCCCGCCGGCGCGATGATCCCAAAGAGGCTCGCAGTATTAATGATGTGGGCATCCGGCCGGGTCAGCAACATCGGTAGGAAGGCGCGGGTCATGCGCACGACACCATGAAAGTTGATTTCGAACAGCCAGTCGAAGTCGGCTTCGGTTGTCTCTAGAAAATGACCGCCCACGGCAACGCCAGCGTTGTTGAAGAGTAGGTCGATCGTAGGATGATCTTGCGTCACGAGCTCAGGAAATGCGGCAACGCCTTCGCGTGAGGCGACATCGAGCGTATGGGTCGAGAGGCGTACGCCCGACGGGCGTACGAGCGCAGCGGTTTCGTGGAGATTGACGGCATTGATATCGGCGAGCGCCAGGTGACAGCCCCTTGAGGCCAGGGCTTGCGCGAGCGCGCGTCCGATCCCGCTTCCGGCGCCCGTGATCACGGCGGTCTTGTCTTGAAATTCGAGTCGCGACGTTTTCATGATGATCTCAGCAGGGGGGCCGGCCAAACTTGAGCGCGGGGTCAGTGAGACGGCTGTAACGCGTGACACCGAGATCGCGTAAATAAGTTTGATGCACTCGCCAAGGGAAGCGGTCGCCCTGCTTGGGTAAGCCCTCTAGTGCCCGCAGCACGTAGCCCGAGTTGAAGTCGATGAAAGGCATCTCTCCGACCGAAGAATCGCGCACGGGCACGGCGTACTGGTAGCCGTGGCGATCGAGGTGTCCGAGTAGCCGGCACACATAGGCGGCGATCAGATCGGCGCGTAGTGTCCATGAGGCGTTGGTGTAGCCGAAAGTCAGTACGAGATTCGGAATACCGCTCAGCATCGCTCCTCGGTACACCATCGAGTCCGCAAGGTTGACGGGTTTACCGTCGAGCGAGAGACGAATCGCGCCGAGCGGTAATACTTTGAGGCCTGTCGCAGTGACGATGATGTCGGCGGGTAGGGTTTCGCCCGATCGTAGGCGAATACCTTCGGCCACAAAACGTTCGATCGTGTCGGTGACGATGCTGACCCGACCCTTCGAGATGGCCTGAAAGAGGTCGCCATCGGGCGCAGCGCAGACACGTTGGTCCCATGGGTTGTAGTCGGGCTTAAAGTGACGTGCGACGTCGTAGCCTTTGGGTAGATCGGCAGCGGCGAGTTCGACGAGTCGCTCGCTGAACCAGCGCGGATACCTACGCGCCAATCTGTAAAAGAATGAAGTCAGCAGAATGTGCTTCCAGCGAATGATCGGATAGACGAACGCCGCAGGAAGAATCTTAGACAGCACTCGCGCCCAAGGATCTTCACCCGGCTGGTTCACCACATACGAGGGCGTCCGCTGCAGCTGCGTAACGTGTGCAGCTTTTTTCGCAAGGGCTGGTACGAGCGTGATGGCAGTGGCGCCACTGCCAATGACCACGATGCGACGGCCCGTGTAGTCAAGGTCCTCAGGCCAGAACTGCGGATGGATGATCTGACCGCGGAAGTCCGCTTCGCCTTCGAAGTGGGGTCGATAGGCTTCGGTGTAGCTGTAGTAGCCCGTGCAGAGGTGCATGAACCGCGTGCGTAGTACGTGAGTGTTTCCGTCCTTGTCACGTAACGTAACGGTCCACTCGCAACGCGTGCTCGACCAATCCGCCGCCTCGACCCGCTTTCCGTACTGAATGGCAGAGGCTACGCCGCTCTCATTCGCCATCTCCTGCAAATAGTTGAGGATCGACGGTCCATCGACGATCGATTTCGGTTTACGCCACGGTTTCGCTTTGAACCCGAGCGTGTACATATCGGAGTCGGAGCGAATACCGGGATAGCGAAAGAGGTCCCAAGTTCCGCCAAGGCGGTCGCGCGACTCGAGGATCGCGATGGTCTTGCCCGGGAACTGACGGCGAATTTCGGCGGCCGCGCCAATACCGGAGAGGCCGGCTCCCACGATCAGGACGTCCAGAACTTCAGTAGACATCGTCACTCCATCGCCGCCAACCGCGCCCCTCACGCAGGTGGGGCAGGATAACAGTATCGAAACGACGGGTTATCATGGAACCCGTTCGAAAGCCGTTGTGACGAGGGCGTGGTATGCGGTCGATGCTATTCGTTCCCGGGGACCGACCCGAGCGTTTCGAGAAAGCCGAGGCGAGTGGGGCGGACGCCGTCATTCTCGATCTGGAAGACGCCGTCGCCGCGCCGCAACGGCCAAAGGCTCGTGAGGCGATTGCAACGCACTTGCGTCGATCGTCCCGACCCGTACCGCTTTGGGTACGCATCAACCCCGTCGACTCGAACGACGCGCTCGCCGATCTTTCGACCATCGTGTCGGCTAAGCCGGACGGAGTCATTTTGCCTAAGGCCCGCAACGGGCACGACGTTTCACGACTCGATCATTGGCTCGAGGCCTTGGAGGCCAGTCAAGGTCTAAAGATCGGGAGTATCAAGCTCATTCCGATGATCGCCGAGACCGCCGGAGCGATGTTGCAGCTTTCCTCATTCGTACCGACGCCTGGGCGGGTTGTCGGGATGACCTGGGGCGCGGAGGATCTTGCGACCGAACTCGGTGCCGCGGCGAGTCGTGACGAGGCGGGTCATTACGACATGCCGTATCAGATGGCGAGTGCGGGCTGTCTCGTTACGGCTGCTGCAGCGGGTGTCAGTGCGATCGATACCGTCGATACCGAGATCAAAGATATCGCATCGGTCGAGCGTCGTGCCCGCAGCTCACGACGTAGTG
This sequence comes from Steroidobacteraceae bacterium, assembly GCA_044235605.1. Classification (GTDB taxonomy): domain Bacteria; phylum Pseudomonadota; class Gammaproteobacteria; order Steroidobacterales; family Steroidobacteraceae; genus UBA964. The sequence continues at coordinate 4,099 of JBIIHO010000112.1, forward strand.
GCTACACCGCGAAGCTTGCGATTCATCCTACGCAGATCGCCGCGTTGCATGCCGCATTCACGCCAAGCATCGACGAAGTCGCTCATGCCGAAGCAGTGCTCGCCGCGTTTTCGAAATCTCCCGATGCGGGTGCGCTTCGGGTCGATGGCAAGCTCGTCGATCGTCCGCACGTTTTGCAGGCCGAGCGTGTGCTGGCAGCTGCGCGCCGCCGATGAGCCCCGAGCGCGGCGGTTTCCGCGGCAATAAACAGTCTTTGCCTTCCAAGCCTTGCGCCGCCTGCGGTAGGCCGATGACCTGGCGAAAGGCCTGGGCTAAAAACTGGGACAGCGTGAAATACTGCTCCGAGCGCTGTCGCCGCGGCGGAAAGCCAATCGAAGTCAAAAAATGAACACGGTCATCGTCTGGTTTCGTAACGACTTGCGGCTACTCGACAACCGAGTGCTCAGGCGCGCAGCCGAGCAGAGTGATCGATTGCTTTGTGTTTATGTCCACGACCCGCGACACGATGCGGTGACGCGTTGGGGATTTCCTCGCATGGATCGTCATCGCCGCGTGTTCTTGGCGGATACCCTGAGGGATCTCGAGGCATCGCTTGCGCGACTCGGTCAGCGACTCTGGGTGGTTCACGCTCGAGCGGGCGAGGCGTTGCCCCGGCTCGCGCAGTCGGTCGAGGCGACACGTATCGTGTGCGAGCATATCGCCGCGCCTGAAGAAGAGCGCGATGTTGCCGACATCCGGGCCGCAGGTCTCGAAGTCGAAACGCTCTGGCAATCGAGTTTGCTGGATCCCGACGATCTCCCATTTGATATCACGGCGCTTCCCCAGATCTTCACGGTTTTCCGTAAACGCATTGAGGCCGAGGCGGTGCAGCCGCGCCCACCAGAGCCGGTGCCCGCAGAATTACCGGACCCTGTTTCAAGGTTGCCGACGCCATCTTTGAGAGAGATATCGTCGATCGAGCAGGCTTTAGGCTCCATTCCTGCGGCCGATGACGATCGGTCGTCGTTCCCGCATGCCCATCGAGATTTTCGGGGAGGTGAGTCCGCAGCGCTCTCACACGTCGAGCGCTATTTCGAGGGCGCTCTGCCGCAGCGTTACAAGCAGACTCGGAACGGTCTCATCGGTGTCGACTACTCGACCAAGTTCTCGCCGTGGCTCGCGACCGGTGCGCTCTCGCCGCGAGCCTTATACGCCATCTTGAAATCTCACGAATCGACGCAGGGCGCGAACGAGAGCACGTACTGGATTTGGTTCGAGCTCTTGTGGCGAGATTACTTCAGGTTTCTGCACCTGCAGCATGGCGTGCGTCTCTATCGAGCGGGAGGACTCACTCGCGAGTCGCCCCCGCCGCACGATGAGGGGCGTTTCAAAGCCTGGCGCACGGGGCGTAGCGGCGAGCCTTTCAACGATGCCGGCATGCGAGAGCTTTCGGCGACGGGGTACCTATCCAATCGTCTTCGGCAAAACGTGGCCAGTTGGCTCGTCAATGATTTGAGCTGCGA
>JBIIHO010000216.1:0-3599 GCA_044235605.1 Steroidobacteraceae bacterium
GAAGAAGAGCTCATAGAAATCGCCCATCCTGTAGAAGAGCAGCGCATCAGGATGCTGCGCCTTCAGACGAAGGTATTGCTGCATGACCGGGGTGTGGTCGGCGGAGGCTGTCATCATCGGCGCTCGGGAAATAAGGCCGGCGAGTTTACCTCTCCGATCGCTTGCTCCCCAATTCCCGCGACCCGATTATTTGACGGCAACATAATTCCGGGGATACAAGTACAGCCGACAGAGGTTGCCAACTTCAGGGAGGGTCACCATGTCCACTGCCATATCCATCAAGTTCATGGTCTTTGCAGTCCTGGCTTCGCCTGCAGTTTGGAGTCTTTCCCAAGAGGTCACACCCCCGGCAACGGTCGAAGATACGGTCACCAAGCCGGTGGAGCCGGTTTCGGTTCCGATCGCGCCGATGTCAGCGCCGGCTCCGGCGGCTCCTGCGCCCACTCCGACACCAGCGCCGATTGTCGTCAGCTTCCTAGACTTCGAGGCGTTCGACGACGATCTCAACGCTCAGTTAAAAAAAGCGGGTGACGGTAACGTTGAGGTTGAGTTCTATTCACCTGATCTCGCCGAATTCCATTCCTCCTCGTATCGAGCGACGCCTGGCCGCGTTACGCAAGGACGGCGGCAGCGTGGGCATCGTACAACCGCAGAACGCGTCGAATACTCGCAGCGTCATGGCGGTCGTTGGTCTCTTTAGTGGCCTCTACAATTTCATGAAGACCTTTGAGGCCGCGTCAAATGAGCGGGCTATGGTCAACAGCGTGAAGGGGAGGGATGTCGATCTTGTCCTTGAGCGAACCGATCAAGGGACGGTGGTCATCCGCAAGCTCGTTTTCAAAAAGCGTCCTCCCGCTCCGCCTCAGGACGCGCGTTAGGCCACTGGCTGATCTGATATCGTCCCGTCCGCTATGGAACGGGATATTCGACGACTTGCTCGACGATTCCTCGACTCGGGTTGCACCGTGGCGACCGCGGAGTCGTGTACCGGCGGATGGCTCGCGAAGACCCTGACGGACCTTCCCGGCAGCTCCAAGTGGTTCGTGGCGGGATGGGTCTGTTACAGCAACGAGGCGAAGCATCGCGATCTTGGCGTCCCGCTCACCTCGTTGCGTCAACACGGAGCCGTGAGCGAGCACGTGGTACGCACACTTGCGAAGAATGCTTTGCAGCGTAGTGGTGCCGATTTCGCCATCGCGATCAGCGGAATCGCGGGGCCCGGCGGTGCGGTTCCGGGCAAGCCCGTGGGAACGGTGTGGTTCGCTTTCGCTCGGCGACGTGGACGCCGAATGGTCGTCACGGCGATGGTCAAACGCTTCCGTGGCAATCGTGATGCCGTTCGCCGCAAAGCCGTCGTGTTCGCGCTGCGCGGTTTATACAGTAGTGCTTCCTGAGCGTTCCTGTATATCGCGTGAACGCCACGCGAAATAAACGCATTCATCTGGTTTTACAGGCTTCCACGACGGTTCGCGTGTGGGATAATTCCGGCCAGTTCGCTTCTAGTTCTTTTCAGTTTTCCTTCGTGGGGGATTCATGGACGACAACCGCAAGAAAGCCCTGTCCGCAACGCTGGGCCAAATCGAAAAACAATTCGGCAAGGGCTCCGTCATGCGCCTCGGCGATGCATCGGCCGCGTACGACGTCGAGGCCGTTTCAACAGGCTCGCTAGGTCTCGACATCGCGCTCGGCATCGGCGGTTTGCCGCGCGGCCGTGTCGTCGAGATTTACGGCCCCGAGTCCTCCGGTAAAACCACCCTCACGCTCGAAGTGATCGCCGAGATTCAGCGCAACGGTGGCACGGCGGCCTTCGTCGATGCGGAGCACGCGCTCGATCCGGTCTACGCCGAAAAACTCGGCGTCAACGTCAACGACCTCTTGGTCTCCCAGCCTGATACCGGTGAGCAAGCCCTCGAAATCACCGACATGCTCGTGCGGTCGGGCGCCGTCGATGTCATCGTGGTCGACTCCGTCGCCGCGCTCACGCCGAAAGCCGAAATCGAAGGTGAGATGGGCGAGTTGCAAGTGGGTCTGCACGCCCGCCTCATGTCCCAAGCGCTGCGCAAGCTCACGGGCAATATCAAGCGCTCGAACACGATCGTCATCTTCATCAACCAGATCCGCCTCAAGATCGGCGTGATGTTCGGTAATCCCGAGACCACCACCGGCGGTAACGCCCTCAAGTTCTATTCGTCGGTCCGCCTCGACATTCGTCGCATCGGCGCCATCAAAAACGGCGAAGAGGTCACCGGTAACCAAACTCGCGTGAAGGTCGTCAAAAACAAGGTGGCGCCGCCGTTCCGCGAAGCCGAATTCGAAATCATGTACGGCGAGGGTATTTCACGCGAAGGCGAAATCATCGAGCTCGGTGCTGCGCAAAACATCATCGAGAAGTCGGGCGCCTGGTATTCATACAAAGGCGAACGTATCGGCCAGGGTAAGGAAAACGTTCGCGAGTTCCTTAAAAACAACCCCAAGATCGCCCGCGAGATCGAAGACCAGGTCCGTGCGAAGCTGTTGGTCGTTAAGCCAGGGCGAGCGGCCGCTGAGTCCTCCAAGGATTGACCGACCACCCCGACCAACCCGAGTCCGCGCGCCGAGCAGCACTCTTGCTGCTCGGCCGTCGTGACTACGCGTCTTTCGAGCTCTCCCAGAAGCTCTCGGCCAAGGGATACACCGCCGAGGCCATCGAGGAGGCCTTAAACGCCCTGCGCCTCGAGCGCCTGCTCGACGACGGGCGTTACCTCGAGAACTTCGTTCGATCCCACGCGGCCCGCGGCCAGGGGCCGGCGCGTATGCGTCAAGAGCTCCGGCAGCTGGGCTTCGGGGGCGAGGCGATCGAGACCGCCATCGGGGCGGGCCCCGACTACGTCGCCCTGTGCCGCGAGGTCCGGGCACGAAAGTTCGGTCAGAAAGCACCCGCCAGCTGGGCCGAAAAGGGCAAACAGGCGAGATTTTTGCAGTATCGGGGCTTTTCATCGGATCATATCCGGCTGGCAATGGGCCAGGACCCCGAGACACTCGAAAATCCCGCCGATGAGCACAGCTAAGCCGGGCAAACCGCCCTACATGAGCGCCGCCGATGTGCGACGCGCCTTCCTCGAATTCTTCAAGGCCCGCGGTCATGCCGTGATCGCCTCGAGTTCCCTCGTCCCAGGCAACGACCCGACCCTGCTCTTTACCAACGCAGGCATGGTCCAGTTCAAGGACGTCTTTCTCGGCAAGGACAAACGCGACTACGTGCGCGCGGCGACCTCGCAGCGCTGCGTGCGTGCGGGCGGCAAGCACAACGATCTCGAGAACGTGGGCTACACCGCGCGTCATCACACCTTCTTCGAGATGCTGGGTAACTTCTCCTTCGGCGATTACTTCAAGCGCGATGCGATCCGCTTCGCTTGGGACTTCGTCACGGGGACGCTCAAGCTTGACCCGAACCGGCTTTGGGTCACGGTCTACCAAGACGACGACGAAGCGGCCGACATCTGGATCAAAGAAATCGGTGTCCCCGCTAATCGTCTGACGCGTCTCGGCGAGAAGTCGAACTTCTGGGCAATGGGCGATACCGGCCCCTGCGGGCCCTGCAGCGAAATCTTTTACGATCA
>JBIIHO010000113.1:0-5572 GCA_044235605.1 Steroidobacteraceae bacterium
GGAGCCGGTCGTGGCGATGTCCGCTGTTCTAGCTCCATTTGCGAGAGCATTCGAAACAGCCGCCTCAATTGCTTCGGCTTCTTCCTCCAGTCCGAGGGAGTGACGAAGCAACAACGCAGCGCTCAAAATGGTGCCGCAAGGATTGGCGACACCTTGACCGGCAATATCCGGCGCCGATCCATGTATCGGTTCGTAAAGACCTCGGCGGTTGTCGCCTAGCGCAGCTGAAGGTAGTACGCCGAGCGATCCGGCGAGCATAGCGGCCTCGTCGGTGAGGATATCTCCGAAAAGATTTTCGGTGAGGATGACATCGAAGCTTCGCGGATTTCTAATGAGATGCATCGCGGCAGCATCGACGAACATGTGTTCGATGGAAACGCCCGGAAATTCTTCGCGAATGACGCGCTCGCTCACCGCGCGCCACAATCGTGAGGTCTCGAGTACGTTCGACTTGTCGATCTGAGTGATTTTACCTCGACGTTTTTTTGCGAGCTTGCCGGCCACTCTCGTGATCCGTTCGATCTCGGCGACTGAGTAGGCGCACTCGTCGATCGCCCGATCGACCAGCTTCGATTTTTTCCCGAAGTAGATTCCTCCCGTCAACTCGCGAACAAAGACGAGATCGACGCCCTCAAGGTACTCCGGCTTGATCGGTGATGAATTTAACAGTGCGGGCTGCACGGTAACGGGTCTGAGGTTTGCGTACACCCCAAGTTCCGCTCGAAGGCGCAATAACGCTGCTTCCGGACGAACGGGTGCTGCGGGACCCCACTTGGGCCCGCCGATTGCGCCGAGCAGCACTCCGTCGGCATCGAGGCAGCCTTTGAGGGTGTGTTCGGGCAGTCCTTCGTTGAATTCATCGATCGCAATACCACCGAAGGGCAGCTCGTCGAGCGTGAAATCGTGCCCAAACTTTTGGGCGACCGCCCGAAGGACGCGGATCGCCTCGGCCGCAACTTCCGGACCGATGCCGTCACCGGCCAAGATGGCAATTCGTGCCTTCATGTGCGGCGGCGTGCTTCGTAGGCTTCGATCTCAGAATTCTTCGATAAAAGAAATCCCAGCTCGTCGACGCCGTTCATCAAACAAAAACGCGCGAACGGTTCGATCGGAAAACTCGTGGGTTGCCAGCCGGGCACGATCAATGTCGAGGAGGCGAGATCGACTTCAACTTCGACACCGGGATTATCGAGTAGCCAAGCATGTGTGGCGTCGTCCACGACGATCGGCAGCAGCCCGTTCTTGAGCGAATTATTTTTGAAGATGTCAGCGATTTCGGTACTAATGACTGCCTGAAAGCCGTAATCGACCAGCGCCCACGGCGCATGTTCACGTGATGAGCCGCAACCAATGTTGCGACCGGCGACGAGAATACGGCATCCCGACGCCTCGGGCGTGTTGAGAATGAACTCGGGCCGTGGACGGCCCTCCGCGTCGTAACGCCAATCGGCGAACAATGCCTTGCCCAAGCCTTCCTTCGATGTCGTCGTCAGGAATCGGGCCGGTACGATTTGGTCGGTATCGATATTGGTCGAGGGCATCACGACGGTTCGTGAGCGGATCTTAGAAATCGGTGTCATGGTGGATACTCAGGCGGTCAAAAATTGACGGGGGTCAGCAACATGACCGAGTACCGCAGAGGCAGCGGCGGTCTCTGGGCTCGCCAGTAGAGTCCGCGCGCCAACGCCTTGTCGACCTTCGAAGTTTCGATTGCTGGTACTGACGGAGTACTGGCCCTTGCTCACCGTATCCCCGTTCATGCCGAGACACATCGAACAGCCGGACTCGCGCCATTCGGCGCCCGCTGCCTTGAAGATTTCGGCGAGTCCCTCGGCCTCGGCGAGGCGCTTAACCTCTTGAGACCCAGGAACGACGAGCATCTGCACCCCTTTGGCGATCTTTCGTCCGCGAAGTACTGCAGCGGCGGCGCGAAGATCGATGAGACGACCGTTGGTGCAGCTACCGACGAAAACCACATTGACGGGGGCATCGGTGATGGGTTGGCCGGGGGACAATCCCATGTATTTCATGGCGGCATCGAAGACCGCGTCGCCGCGACGGTCGGGGACCCGTCCGGTCACTGGCACGACCATGCCGGGGTTCGTACCGTAGGTCACCATCGGTTCGAGAGCTGCGGCATCGATTTCGACGACCTTGTCGAAGCTTGCCCCCTCATCACTCGGAAGCGTTTTCCAGTAGGCGACGGCGTCGTCCCAATCTTTGCCCTTGGGAGCTCTCGGCGTGTTCTTAAGGTATTCGTAAGTGATCTCATCGGGAGCGATCATGCCCGCACGAGCGCCAGCTTCGATCGACATGTTGCAGATGGTCATACGCTGATCCATCGACAACGTACGAATCGCTTCGCCACGATACTCGAAAACATAACCGGTGCCGCCGGAGACACCGACCTTCCCGATGATGGCCAGGATGAGATCTTTGGGGGTCACACCTGCAGCTAATTTTCCGCGAATCTCGATCGCGCAGGTTTTTGGTTTCTTTTGCAGTAAGCATTGGGTGGCCAACACATGACCGACTTCGGTCGTCCCGATGCCGAACGCCAATGCGCCGAACGCGCCATGCGTCGAGGTATGGCTGTCACCGCAGACGATCGTTTTACCTGGCTGGGTGATCCCGAGCTCAGGTCCGATGATATGGACGATACCGCGTCGCGCATCTTGCAAACCCAGTAACTCGACGCCGAATTCCGCACAATTCTTTTCGAGTTGTCGAATCTGCTTCGCCGCCGACTCGATGGAAATCGGAGCGCCACCGAACACCTGCTCGGTCTTGGTTGGTGTCGAGTGATCCATGGTTGCGAGGGTGAGGTCAGGTCGGCGTATCTTCAGACCACGCTCGCGTAACAAGGTGAACGCCTGAGGCGAAGTGACCTCGTGGGTGAGATGCAGATCGATGAAGATAACGGCGGGCGTGTCTGCGGTTTGAGGGGTCACCTCGTGTGCAGACCAGACCTTTTCGAACATAGTTTTCGGCACGGACATCGATGCTTTTCCTCAAAAAATAATGATCAGGCGGCAGCCTGCGCGCGCTGCGACTGCTCGATGCGATTAATGACCTCGAGAAATGCGCGCGTCGCGGACTCGACGATATCGGTCGTCGCACTCGCGCCGCGATAGCTGCGTCCATTGAAATTGACGTAGACCACCGCCTCGCCTTGGGCATCCTCACCCTCGGTCAAACTTCGCAGCTCGAACTTTTGCAAGGCCGGCCGAATGCCGGTTGCATCTTCGATGGCTTTGAAAGCTGCATCCACGGGGCCATCGCCATTCGAGCTGCGCTCGATACGCGCTCCATCTGCGTTGAGTAGAGCGACGGTCGCCTTGCCGCCACCGTCGACCTCTGAGGTGGTGCGCAACACAGCCAACGTCCACGGGCCCGAGTCGGCGCCCTCGGCGCGGAGCACCAGCGCCTCGATGTCGCCGTCAAAAAGCTCTTTCTTTTTATCTGCGAGAGCCTTGAACTCAATGAACACGCGCTCGAATTCTGTTTCCTCGAGTTCGAAGCCCAATTCCTTGACTCGTTCACGGAGGGCATGACGCCCGCTGTGCTTGCCGAGAACGAGGCTGGAACGCGCGAGCCCGACATCCTGAGGGCGCATGATCTCGTATGTGCTCGCGTGCTTGAGCATCCCGTGTTGATGGATTCCCGATTCGTGGGCGAAAGCATTCTCGCCAACTACGGCCTTGTTACGCGGAATCGGCATGCCCGTGATGCTGGCGACCAGCCGCGACGTGGGGTAAAGGCGTTGCGAGTTGATATTCGTTTTCGCATTAAAAAACGTCTCACGCGTCCGCAGTGCCATGACAATTTCCTCGAGCGAGCAGTTTCCCGCGCGTTCGCCGATACCATTGATGGTGCACTCGATTTGACGCGCGCCCGCGACGACCGCGGTCAGACTATTGGCAACCGCCATGCCGAGATCGTCATGGCAGTGCACCGACAGTCTCGCCTTATCGATGTTGGGAACGTTCTTGCGGAGATAGCGGAACAGTTCAGCGAACTCATGGGGTACGGTGTAACCCACTGTATCGGGAATGTTCACGGTCGTGGCGCCGGCATCGATGACCGCCTCAACCACTTGCGCCAAAAATTCGACCTCGGTACGGGAGGCATCCTCGGGCGAAAACTCGACGTCATCACAGAACTCGCGAGCGATTTTCACGCCTTCCACGGCGCGACGGATGATTTCATCCTTGGCCATGTTGAGCTTGAACTCTCTGTGAATGGCGCTGGTCGCCAGGAAGACGTGAATTCGTCGCTTTTCGGCCGGCGCAAGCGCGGAGGCGACTTTCTCGATGTCCGCGCGTTCGCAACGCGCAAGACCGCAGATGATCGGACCGCGAACCTCTCGAGCCACCGTATGAACCGCATCCCAGTCGCCCTGCGAGGCAGCCGGGAAACCGGCTTCGATGATATCGACACCAAGCTCGGCGAGCGCCTTCGCAACTCGTAGTTTTTCGGACTTCGTCATGCTGCATCCGGGAGATTGCTCTCCATCGCGCAACGTCGTGTCGAAAATCATTACTCGGTCAGTGTTCGAGGTCATGGCAACAGTACTCCGTCAGATGTCCGTATCGGCTCGGTGGACGTTGTTTAGCGCCCTTGATCCAGCCAGGGCATACGAGCGCGAAGGGCATAGCCCACTTTTTCGATGGGCCTGTCGAGATCCTTCTTCATCATCTTGTCGTAATTTCGTCGCCCCGTCGCGTTCTCGCGCATCCATTGCTTGGCAAACTTGCCTTGCTGGATTTCCTTGAGAATCTTTTTCATCTCAGCTTTGGTTTTCGCATTGACTACTCTGGGTCCGCGCGTCAGGTCGCCATACTTAGCGGTTTCCGAAATGAACTTGTGCATCTTCCAGATGCCGCCTTCATGCAGAAGATCGACGATCAGTTTGAGTTCGTGCATACATTCAAAATATGCGACTTCAGGCTGGTAACCAGCTTCCACGAGTGTTTCGAAGCCCTTGACGACAAGCTCCGTTGCGCCACCGCAAAGAACAGCCTGCTCACCAAACAAATCGGTTTCGGTTTCCTCTGCAAACGTAGTTTTGAGGACGCCACCTCGAGTGCCGCCGATACCGTCGGCATAGGCAAGAGCCTTCGAAAACGCTTTTTTCGACGGATCTTGGAACACCGCGAGCAGGGAAGGTACGCCGCGTCCCTGTTCAAACTGTCGGCGAACGAGATCGCCTGGGCCCTTCGGTGCTATCAGAACGACATCGAGATCTTTACGAGGCTTGATTTGTTTAAAGTGGATATTGAAGCCGTGTGCGAAGAGCAGGGTGGCGCCCTTTTTGATATTCGTGATGATGCTGTCGTACAGCGCCTTCTGGGCGAGATCGGGTGCGAGCATCGCGATGAGATCGGCATCTTTGACCGCAGTCGCTGGCAGGCTAACGGAGAGGCCGTCCTTACGTGCTTTTTTCCAGCTGTCGCCCTTTCGTACTCCGATCACGACGTCGAAGCCGCTCTCCTTTAAATTCAGAGCGTGCGCGCGACCCTGGCTGCCATAACCGAGCACGCAAATGCGCGCTCCGCGCAGGGCCTTCTTA
>JBIIHO010000114.1:0-5571 GCA_044235605.1 Steroidobacteraceae bacterium
TAGCTCAGTGGATAGAGCGACCGCCTCCTAAGCGGTAGGTCGTCGGTTCAACTCCGGCCGGGGGCGCCATCACGCAATCTAGTAACACCCTTCGGGTAGAATGTCCGGCTTTCGACGGTTCTGGGGGTTTGTTTCACTCATGGGCGCCTCGCGCAGCGATCAACTCGCTTCCTCTCCGCTTTACGGCGGCAATGCCGACTACGTCGAGTCCCTTTACGAGCAATATTTGAACGACCCGGCGTCGGTCTCCGCCTCATGGCGCGAATATTTTGCCCGCATGCCTCAGCCCACCGGGCCGGAGCGTTCGCACCGCGCGATCCAAGATGCGATCGCTGAGCGAGCCCAAGCCGCTCGGCAGGTTGGCGTGGCGGTTGCGGCAGCGCTCGATGGCGATGCGAGTGCCAAGCAGGGTGCGGTGTCGCGTCTCGTTCAGATTTACGCGAACCGCGGTCATCTGATCGCCAAGCTCGACCCGCTCAATCTCATGCAGCGAGAGCGACCCAAGGTTTTGGGTCTCTCGTATTTCGGACTGACGGAGGGCGATCTCGATACGCCGTTCTTCACCGGTAGCCGCGTCGGAAATGTTCCGGGCCGAGCCACGCTGCGCGAAATCATCGCGACGCTCGAGCATGTGTATTGCGGCTCGGTGGGTGCGGAGTTCGCGCATGTTTCGAACACCGACGAGCGCTTGTGGTTGCAGGACGAGTTCCAGTCGGGGCGCGTGCACTATCGCTTTTCGGCCGAAGAGCGTCGGAACATTCTTTGGGAGCTCACGGCTGCCGAGGGTCTCGAGCGATACCTTCACACCAAGTACGTCGGTCAGAAGCGTTTCTCGCTCGAGGGCGGTGACTCGCTGATCCCGCTGCTCGACGATCTCATCCAGACGGGCGGCAGCCTGGGCGTCGAAGAATTCGTCATCGGCATGGCCCATCGCGGCCGCCTCAACGTGCTCGTCAACGTGCTCGGCAAGGCACCGTCCGAACTCTTCGGCGAGTTCGAGGGCAAGTACGACATCTCGCAGATCAAGGGTTCGGGCGATGTGAAGTATCACAAGGGCTTCTCGGCCGATCTGCGCACCCCGGGTGGCAACGTCCACGTCGGACTCGCGTTCAACCCTTCGCACCTCGAAGTCGTCAATCCGGTAGTCGAGGGGTCTGTCCGAGCGCGTCAAGAGCGTCGCGGTGATGCGCTCGGCGAACGCGTCGTGCCCTGTCTCATCCACGGTGATTCGGCGTTCGGCGGTCAGGGCGTCGTCATGGAGACGATGCAGTTGTCGCAGGCCCGCGGCTATTACACGGGCGGCACTATGCACATCGTCGTGAATAACCAAGTGGGCTTCACGACCTCGAACCCGACCGACATGCGCTCGACCATGTATTGCTCGGATGTTGCGAAGATGCTCGAAGCGCCGATTTTCCACGTCAATGGCGATGACCCGGAAGCTGTGGTCTTCGTGACGCGCCTCGCGATGAAGTATCGCCAGCGTTTCCACAAAGACGTCGTGATCGATCTCGTGTGCTACCGACGTTTGGGACACAACGAGGCGGACGAGCCGGCGGCCACACAGCCGGTGATGTACAACGTCATCCGTAAGCACCCGACGACCCGCAAGATTTACGCGGATCGTCTCGTTGCCGAAGGTGTGATCACGCAGTTCGATGCTGACGGACTGATCGAGCAGTATCGCGCGGGTCTCGATGAGGGACGACCGCAGGCGAAAGCCTCGCTCGGCATGATCGGTAACAAGTACACGGTCGATTGGAGCGCGTACATGCGTACCATCGACTGGACGTCGACGATTCGTTCGGGTGTGGAGATGAAGCGTCTTAAGGCGCTCGGTGCGCGACTGGTGTCGATGCCCGAGGGTCACACCTTGCATCCGCGCGTGCAGCAGGTCATCACCAATCGAACCAAGATGATCGCTGGCGAACTGCCACTCGACTGGGGTTGTGCCGAGTCGCTCGCCTACGCGAGTCTTCTCGAGGACGGTTACGCGGTTCGCATCTCGGGGCAGGACTCGGGACGCGGTACGTTCTTCCACCGGCATGCGGTACTGCACGATCAAAATTCCGGCGCAGCTCATGTGCCGCTCAAGCATATCGCTGAGCGCCAACCGCGATTCGAGGTCATCGACTCGGTGCTCTCGGAGGAGGCCGTGTTGGCCTTCGAGTACGGGTACTCGCAAACCGACCCGGGCGTACTCGTGGTTTGGGAGGCGCAGTTCGGCGACTTCGCCAATGGTGCGCAGGTGATCATCGACCAATTCATCAGCTCGGGCGAGGCGAAGTGGGGCCGATACTGCGGACTCACGCTGTTCTTGCCGCATGGTTACGAAGGCCAGGGTCCTGAGCACTCCTCTGCGCGACTCGAGCGATTCCTTCAGTTGTGTGCCGAGCTCAACATGTCGGTGTGCGTACCCTCTACGCCGGCTCAGATGTTCCACATGCTGCGTCGGCAAATGCTGCGAGAGTTCCGCAAGCCATTGATCGTGATGACGCCAAAGAGTTTGTTGCGTCACGATCTGTCTGTATCGGTGCTCGAGGATCTTGAAAGTGGTTCTTTCAAGAACATCATCGACGAGATCGATACGATCGACCGTGCCAAGGTGAAGCGAGTCGTCTTCTCGAGCGGCAAGGTGTACTTCGATTTGCTCAAGGCGCGCCGAGCATCTGAACAAAACGACGTCGCGTTGGTTCGACTCGAGCAGATCTATCCGTTCCCCGCCGAGGAATATGCGGCGACGATTGCGCGATACCCGAATGCCGAAGAGATCGTGTGGTGTCAGGAAGAGCCGCAAAATCAGGGCGCGTGGTATCAGATCCGGCATCGCTTGGAGCGTCCTCTCGAAGGCAAACGCGTGTTGCTCTATGCCGGTCGTGCTCCGGCTGCAGCTCCGGCGACCGGTATCGGCAAGATCCACGATGCCGAGCAGTCGGGCCTCGTCAAGGCCGCGCTACAGTCCGTTGCGCGAGCCGGTGACACGCGCGTCACTCGCCGACTCACTGAAGAAAACACCAAGCCCGTGCGCGCTGCGTCGGGTGCGGGCAAGCATTGATCAGGAATAATCGACATCATGACCATAGAAATCCGCGTTCCCCAACTTCCCGAATCCGTTGCAGATGCGACGCTTGTCGCTTGGCGCAAGCAGCCTGGTGAGGCGGCCAATCGCGATGAAAACCTGGCCGATCTCGAAACCGACAAGGTGGTACTCGAAGTGCCGGCTCCGGCGGCTGGAGTAATCAAAGAATTTAAAGTGCAGCAGGGCGCCACCGTAAAGAGCGGCGATTTGCTCGCGATTTTCGAACCGGGCGCCTCAGCGGCGGCTGCTCCGAAGACGGCGTCGAAGTCCGAGCCTGCCGCAGGTAAGACCGAGGCTGCGGCAAAGGCGTCGTCCGGTGCCAAACTCGGACCGGCCGCTCGTCGTGTCGTCGAGGAGACGGGTGTCGAGGCGGCGGCGGTGAGCGGAACAGGTCGTGATGGTCGCGTGACGAAAGCCGATGTCGTCGCTCATGCTGCAAAGCAATCTGCGCCGGCAGCGACGCCCGCGAAGAGCTCTGCAAGGGGTACGGCAGTGCCGTCCGGTCCTCGTGCCGAACAGCGTGTGCCGATGACGCGACTCCGTCAGCGTATTGCCGAGCGTCTGGTTCAGGCTCAGCACACAGCAGCGCTGCTCACGACGTTCAACGAGGTCGATCTCACTGCAATCAACGAGCTGCGCGCGCGTCACAAAGATCGTTTCGAGAAAGAGCATGGCGTGAAGCTCGGCTTCATGTCGTTTTTCGTGAAGGCGAGCATCGAGGCGCTGCGCAAGGTGCCAGTGATGAACGCGGCCGTCGATGGCAACGACATCATCTATCACGAGTTCTACGATATTGGCGTCGCAGTCTCGACAGATCGCGGCCTCGTGGTGCCTGTGTTGCGTAACGCTGAAAATCTCGGCTTCGCGGAGATCGAGCGGCAGATCGCAGATTTCGGTACGCGTGCCCGTTCGGGATCGCTGACCATCGAGGAGTTGCAGGGTGGCACCTTCACCGTGACGAACGGTGGAGTGTTCGGCTCTCTGCTCTCGACGCCGATCGTGAATGCGCCGCAGAGTGCGATCCTCGGCATGCACAAGATTCAGGAGCGGCCGGTCGTGGTCAACGGCCAGATCGTTGTTCGACCGATGATGTATCTCGCGGTCAGCTACGACCATCGCATCATTGACGGTCGCGAGGCGGTGCAGTTCTTGGTGGCGATCAAAGATTGCCTCGAGGATCCGGGTCGCATCCTGCTCGGTCTCTGACATCAGCGGAAAAAAATCATGAGTGATTACGACGTCATCGTCATCGGCGGCGGCCCCGCTGGTTACCCGGCTGCCATTCGCGCAGGTCAGAACGGCCTTAAGGTCGCCTGCATCGACGAATGGAAAAACTACGATGGCAGCGCCACCTTTGGTGGCACCTGCCTCAATGCGGGCTGTATTCCGTCCAAGGCCTTGCTCGAATCCTCCGAGCTCTTCCATCGTGCACAGGCGGAATTTGCCGCGCACGGGATCAAGACGGGTCCGGTCGCGATGGATATTGCGGCGATGCAGAAGCGCAAGGCTGGCATCGTGAAGAACATGACCGGCGGTATCGTGCAGTTGCTGAAAGCGGCCGGTGTCACGGCGATGCAGGGTCACGGCAAGTTGCTCGCAGGTCGTAAAGTAGAGTTCACGGCCCACGACGGCAGCGTTAAGACTTTCTCTGCGAAGCACGTGGTACTCGCGAGTGGTTCGCAGCCGACGCCGCTCAAGACGGCGGCGTTCGACGGCAAGCATATCGTTGATAGTTGGGGTGCGCTTGAATTCGACGCCGTACCGAAGCGTCTCGGCGTGATCGGTGCGGGCGTGATCGGACTCGAACTCGGCAGCGTGTGGCGTCGTCTCGGCGCCGACGTCGTCGTGCTCGAAGCCATGCCGAGTTTCCTCGCAATGGCCGATCAGCAGCTTGCGAAAGAGGCGATGAAGCACTTTAAGAAGCAGGGCCTCGACATCCGACTCGGAGCCAAAGTGTCGGGTGCGACCGTCGTCAAAGGTGAGGTTCAGGTGAGCTACACCGACGAAGCCGGTGCCGCGCATTCGCTCACTGTCGATAAGCTCGTGGTGTGCATCGGTCGACGTCCGCATACGGCTAATCTTCTCGGTGAGGGCACGGGCGTCGTCGTCGACGAGCGTGGGTTCATCAAAGTCGACGATCATTGCCACACCGGCGTCGAGAACGTCTGGGCGGTCGGAGATTGCGTGCGCGGCCCGATGCTCGCGCACAAAGGTAAGGAAGAGGGTGTTGCGGTTGCGGACCGTATCGCAGGCCTCTATTCCCACGTGAACTACGAGACGATTCCCTCGGTGATTTACACGGCTCCCGAGATCGCCTGGGTTGGCCAGACCGAGGAGCAGGTCAAGGCGAGTGGTCGACCGTACAAGGTTGGCAGCTTTCCGTTCCTCGCGAGTGGTCGAGCGCGGGCCATGGAGTCGAGCCAGGGCTTCGCCAAGTTGATCGCCGCCAAGGACGATGACCGGATTCTGGGTGTGCACATCATCGGCCCGAT
>JBIIHO010000115.1:0-5565 GCA_044235605.1 Steroidobacteraceae bacterium
GAGTGGCGGCGATTTCGTCGGCACCGAGCGGCTCACCGTGGGTGGACTTGCTGCCTTGCTTGTTAGGCGCGCCGTATCCGATGACGGTACGCGCACAGATCAACGTCGGTTGTTTGCGATTGGACTTCGCGCGCTTGAGCGCTTTGGCGACCGCCTCACCGTCGTGACCATCAATATCTTTGATGACCTGCCAACCGTAGGCGGCAAAGCGCTTCGCGGTATCGTCGGCCATCCAATCTTTGACCTTGCCGTCGATCGAGATGCCGTTGTCATCATAGACACAGATGAGCTTACCGAGTCCGAGCGTACCGGCGAGCGAGGCCGCCTCGTGCGAGATCCCTTCCATGATGCAACCGTCACCCAGAAATACATAGGTGTGGTGATCGACGATGTCGTGACCCGGACGATTGAACTCGGCGGCAAGCAATCGCTCCGCAAGCGCCATGCCGACGGCGGTGGCGATACCCTGTCCGAGCGGACCCGTGGTCGTCTCGATACCGATCGCCGGATCATGCTCAGGGTGACCCGCCGTACGCGACCCGAGCTGACGGAAATCTTTGATGTCGTCGATCGAGAGCGGATGACCGGTCAGATGCAGCACGGAGTACAACAACATCGACGCATGGCCGTTCGAGAGCACGAATCGATCGCGATCGACCCAGCGCGGATTGGCCGGGTTGTAGTCCATGATTTCGCGCCAGAGGACCTCGGCGATGTCTGCCATCCCCATCGGTGCACCCGGATGACCTGACGCGGCACGTTGCACCGCATCCATGGAGAGGGCGCGAACGGCGTTCGCGAGGAGGCGGCGTTGAGACATGGGAAACCCGGGTTATTTACAGGAAACCGCAATTGTCCATTACCGGAGCACGGTTTTTCAACGAAAAAGGACCTCTCCGCGGCTGATGATTTGCGTCGAGCCGCTATAATTCGCGCCCGCTTTACCTCTTCAGAAATTTAGAGTGCGCCATGGCCAACAGCTACCTTTTCACGTCTGAGTCGGTTTCCGAAGGTCACCCGGACAAAGTCGCCGACCAGATTTCCGACGCCATCCTCGACGCCATCCTCGAGAAGGACAAGCGCTGCCGCGTCGCCGTCGAGACCTTGGTCAAGACGGGTGTCGCGATCGTCGCCGGTGAAGTCACGACCCACGCTTGGGTCGACATCGAGTCCATCGTTCGCAAAACGGTGCTCGAAATCGGCTACAACTCGTCGGACATGGGCTTCGACGGTGCGAGCTGCGGCGTGCTCAATGTCATCGGCAAGCAGTCTCCGGACATCGCACAGGGCGTCGACCGCAAAGATCCGCGTCTGCAGGGTGCGGGTGACCAGGGCCTCATGTTCGGCTTCGCCACCAACGAAACTGACGTGCTCATGCCCGCGGCGATCACCCTGTCGCATCGTCTCGTCGAACGTCAGGCCAAGGTTCGTAAGCAGGGCAAGCTCAAGTGGTTGCGCCCCGACGCCAAGAGCCAGGTCACGCTTCGTTACGAAAACGATCGCCCGGTCGCCATCGACGCCGTCGTGCTCTCCACCCAGCACAGCGACGACGTCTCGACGAACACGCTTCGTGAAGCCGTCATGGAAGAAGTCATTAAGCCCGTGTTGCCGAAGAAGTGGCTGCATCGCGGTACCAAGTTCCACATCAATCCGACGGGCCGATTCGTCATCGGCGGTCCGGTCGGCGATTGCGGCCTGACGGGCCGAAAGATCATCGTCGACACTTACGGCGGCTTTGCCCGCCACGGCGGTGGCGCGTTCTCGGGTAAGGATCCCTCGAAGGTCGACCGCTCGGCCGCCTACGCGGCACGCTATGTCGCCAAAAATATCGTCGCGGCTGGCTTGGCCGACCGTTGCGAAGTGCAGGTGTCCTACGCCATTGGCGTCGCCAAGCCTACCTCGGTCATGGTCGAAACCTTCGGCACCGGCAAAGTGTCGCGCGAGAAGCTCACTAAGCTCGTTGATCGGCACTTCGATCTCACGCCTTACGGCCTGCGCGAAATGCTCAAGCTCGCCCGTCCGATCTACCGCAAAACGGCAGCCTACGGCCACTTCGGTCGAGAAGACCGCGATTTCACCTGGGAGCGCACCGACCGTGCTGCCGCCCTCGCCGCAGATGCCGGTCTCGGCAAGCGGGGGCGTCGCCGGGCATAATTGAAAAACCGCTTCCGCGAGGGGCGCTGCAGCACCGGGTCGGCCGGTGCCAGGCTCGCGGAACGGCGTACATCGTCAACGGCGCCCGTCAATCTTCAACCAAAGATTAACGGAGACCTGACATGAACGCTGTGATTAAACCCGCCCAAGGAAAGGGCGATTTCCACGTTGCTGATCTCTCGCTCGCCGAGTGGGGCCGCAAGGAAATCCGTATCGCCGAAACCGAAATGCCGGGACTGATGGCGATCCGCGAAGAGTTCGCCCCCACCCAGCCGCTGCGCGGCGCCCGCATCACGGGCTCGCTGCACATGACGATCCAGACCGCCGTACTCATCGAGACCTTGCAGGCTCTCGGTGCGCAGGTGCGCTGGGCGTCGTGCAACATCTTCTCGACCCAAGATCACGCTGCGGCGGCGATCGCCGTCAACGGCACGCCGGTGTTCGCCTACAAGGGTGAGTCGCTCAAGGAATACTGGGACTTCACCCACCGTATCTTCGAGTGGCAGGACGGCGGTTACTCGAACATGATCCTCGATGACGGCGGCGATGCCACATTGTTGCTGCATCTCGGCACGAAGGCTGAGAAGGACCTCTCGGTGCTCACCAATCCGGGCAGCGAGGAAGAGGAAGTCCTTTTCGCCTCCATCAAAGAAACGCTCAAGCGCGATCCGAAGTGGTACTCCACTCGAATCAGCAAAATCCGCGGCGTCACCGAAGAGACGACCACCGGTGTGAAGCGTCTCTACCAAATGGCCAAGGACGGCGATCTCGCCTTCCCCGCCATCAACGTCAACGACGCGGTCACCAAGTCGAAGTTCGACAACCTCTACGGCTGCCGTGAGTCGCTGGTCGATGCCATCAAGCGCGCCACCGACGTCATGATCGCGGGTAAGGTTGCCGTGGTCGCCGGTTACGGCGACGTCGGCAAAGGCTCGGCGCAGGCGCTGCGCGCGCTCTCGGCCCAGGTATGGGTGACGGAAGTCGACCCGATCTGCGCGCTGCAGGCCGCCATGGAAGGCTACCGTGTCGTCACGATGGAATATGCCGCCGACAAGGCGGACATCTTCGTCACCGCGACCGGCAACTTCCACGTGATCAACTACGATCACATGAAGCGCATGAAGGACCAGGCCATCGTCTGCAACATCGGGCACTTCGATAACGAAATCGACTGCGCCTCGCTGAAGCAGTGCACCTGGGAGAACATCAAGCCGCAGGTCGACCACGTGATCTTCCCGGACGGTAAGCGCATCACGCTGCTCGCCGAGGGTCGTCTCGTGAACCTCGGTTGCGGTACGGGTCACCCCTCGTACGTGATGTCCTCGTCGTTCGCCAACCAGACGATCGCGCAGATCGAGCTGTGGGCGAACCATGAGAAGTACCCGGTCGGCGTCTACGTACTGCCGAAGCACCTCGACGAGAAGGTTGCGCGACTGCAGCTGAAGAAGCTCGGCGCGGAGCTCACCGAGCTCACGGATCAGCAGGCTCGCTACATCGGCGTCGCCAAGCAGGGTCCGTTCAAGCCTGAGACCTACCGCTACTAAATCGATCGCCGCGTTCTGCGGCCTCTGACACCGGGGCGGTCATGGCGTTAGCATCAACGCCAAGACCGCTGTCCGCGTCCTCCAAATTACCGATACGCACCTTGTCGGCGACCCCGCCGGTCGTCAACGCGGCCTCGTCGTGCTCGACTCGTTGCGTGCCGTGTTGGCCAAGGCGCTTCTCGAGCCCACCGATCTCGTTCTGTTAACGGGCGACATCGTCCACGACGACCCGAGCGGCTACGAGCGGCTGCGCGAGGCGTTCGATCCGAGCGTTCCCGTGCTCTGCATCCCCGGAAATCACGACGTGCCGCAGGCGATGCGCGCAGCACTCGATGTCGCGCCTTTCCGCATCGGCGGCCATCACGATATCGGCGCTTGGCGGATCATCATGCTCGACTCGCAGCAAGAGGGAGAGGTCGGTGGCCAACTCGGTGAGCAAGAGCTACGACGACTCGACGAGGCGCTCAGCGAAGCTCCGCAGCGCCATGCGCTCGTGGTGCTGCATCACCCGCCGATCGCCATGGGCAGCGCATGGCTCGATGACATCGGCTTAGATAACGCCGCAGATTTCTTTGCCGTTCTCGATCGACACGCTCAAGTTCGGGGCGTGTTGTGGGGGCATGCTCATCAAGTTCTCGACGAAGAACGATCAGGACCTCTCGGTGTCGTGCAACTCATGGCCACACCCTCGACCTGCGTACAGTTTCGTCCGAAGGCTCTCAACTTCGAGATCGACGACCGTCCGCCCGGTTACCGTCGCCTGACCCTACACGAGGACGGACGAATCGAAACAACGGTAGGATGGCTGGAATGAGCCGCTCATCCCCCTTGACCAAATGTTTGGTCGGCCTCCTCTCAGCCCTGATCCTCGTCTGGGCTCCCGCGCACGCAGCGCCCTCAGATGGCCTGGTGTGGGTCGTACAGGGAACTGGCGGCAAGGTGTACATCGCAGGCTCAATGCATCTCTTGCGACGCGATCGGCCTACCCTGCCCGAGGCCATTACCGCGGCGTATCGAGAGTCCGACTCGCTCGTCATGGAACTCGACGTCGACGACATCGACGAGCAGGTCATGGCAACCCAAATGCTGGGCGCCGCGTCGTTCAACGATGGACGCACGCTACCCGCAGTCGCAGGCGAGACGCGCTGGAACGCGCTTCAGCCCGTGCTCTCGACACTGCAATTTCCTGCACCCTTTGCTGCCACGCTTGAGCCCTGGGGGCTGTCGATTTTGCTCACCACGCTCGAATACGCGAGGCTGGGTTTCGACGCTGAGATCGGCGTCGAGAAGCAGCTTCAAAAGCTCGCGGCGGCTGACAAAAAAACGATCGCGGGCCTCGAAACTCCGGAGTTCCAGATCAGTCTCTTCGATTCGCTGCCTCTCGACGAACAGTTACAACTACTCGATATGACGCTGTCCGACATCGCCGAGATGCCGGCGATGGCTGACGATCTTTATCTCGCCTGGCGTAGCGGCGATATCCGACGCCTCGAAGCGCTGTTACTCGAAGGCTACAAAGCCATGCCGAAACTTTATGACGATCTCGTCGATCAAAGAAATCGGCGCTGGGTGCCGCAGGTGACGTCGCTCACGAAAAAATCGGACGATACCTTGGTCGTGGTCGGTGCCCTGCATTTGGTGGGCGACCGCGGCCTGATCACGCTACTCGAAAAAGAAGGCCTGAAGGTCGAGCGCTACTCACCCCCGGCAGCTCGGACGACACCATGAAAGCCTTCGCTTGGTTCATGAGTCTTTTCCTGTTCGGCTTCGGCATGATGGCCCTGCTCGCTTGGCCGCTCTACGACTGGTTGACGCCGACGTTCGATTTCAAATTTCACCGCGTCGCCAATCGACTCGGCATGCTGGT
>JBIIHO010000116.1:0-5556 GCA_044235605.1 Steroidobacteraceae bacterium
GGCCGTGCTCGATTCATTGACCTGCGACGTGCTGGTGATCAAGCCGGGACGTTTTCAGACGAAAATTCCGCGTCGAAGCCGCGGCGCCCAACTCATGGCGTTCCCGTCGGCGATGACAGGCTGATGCTCAGTGCTGCGGCTCCGGCGAACCACATCAGGATCAATCCTGGGGCTAGTCGGTAGACGAAGTGGCGCCCGCCGGTCGCGCCTGCCACAACGAGTTTCGATACGGTATTCGTTCCGAGCGCGCCGAGAATGGCGAGCGCTCCAGCGAACTCGCTGAGGCCACCCGAACTGACGAGACCGGCGGTGCCCGCGATCGCCGAATGCGCATCGGCAAAGCCGCCGACGACTAAACCCGCGACGGCTCCGGCTGAACCGATCGCTCGTTCGAGCCACGCCGCACACCACAACATTGCCGTGACCGTCACACTGAATGCGATGGCCTGTAGAGGCTGAAACGCTCGTCCTTTGAAGGACTCCATAGCGTGATCGGCTACGGCCCCGTCGCGCCTTAACAGAATGGCAGCCGCAGCGATCGCCGTTAGAGTCATGACCGCTGCCGGGATGAGCCACCTGACGAAGAGCGACTGATCGATCGCCACGAGTAGTACCAATAGCTGCAGTGGGGTGGCGATCGAGGAGATCATCGCAGAGCCGGCCGTCAAGAGGGTCTTGTCCGGTTCTAAGGCCGTCCGACTGCCGAGTACGCCAATGGTTGCGGTACTCGAAATGAAACCGCCAAAAAAAGCTGCGAGGGCTAACCCCCGTGCGGGGCCAAAGATTCGTAATGCAAGGTATCCGACCGCATTCATCATCAGCACGAGCAGCGTGAGTCCCCAAATTCGCTGAGGATTAATGACACCGGCCGAATCCACAGCACGATCGGGCATGAGCGGCAGGATGACAAGCGCCGACGCGGCAAGCAGCAGTAAGTCGAGGACCTCTCGGTCGGACATGGCCTTGCTCGCCAAGCGATGCAATGCGGGTCGTAGCGCAAGCACCAAGGCGATGACGGCGCCCACTGCGCCGGCGAGCTGCGGGAATTGTGGCGCCAAGGCTCCGAGTAGATAGGTGGTAAATAGCGTCACCTCACTCGTGAGTCCGGGATCGACACTGCGATCTCGCCAGTAGGCGATCACGACGAGCGCACCGATGAAGGCCGCACCCGTGACGACGACCCAGAATCCAGGAAATTGAACTGCCAGTGCACCCGCAAGCGCTACGGTGACGTGGGTACGGATGCCACCGGCCGAACCCACCGAAGGATCGGTCTTACGACGCTCTCGCTCGACACCGATTAGGAGGCCGACGGCAAACGCAACGACAAATCCGGCGGCGGTCGATGCCCAGAACTGCTCCAGGAACGTCATGGGTTCAGTGCGGCGTAAGGTCTAGTTCGACACGCAACCCCAAGGCAAAAGCGTCCTTCAAACCGGAGCGACTTCCAGGATTGAAGATGTAGTGGAGATCAGGTTGAAGCACGAGGCGAGACGTTACCGGAACACGCCAGCTGAGCTCGACCAACGACTCGTGTGCAAGAAGCGATTCGCCTGCTACCGAGGCCCGGCGTCGAGCGGGGCTTCCATTCTGCGCGTAGGCGACACCAAGCGCGACGTGCTCCCCTTCTCTGCCCAACCAGGGCCGCTCGAGCACCAGAGCGGCTTGAATCGTTGATTCGATTACACTGAACTTCGGCTCCGCAGCGCCAATTCTTAGCATCGCCAGCAGGCGCCGATCACCGGCTTGCCAAATCGGGCCTTCGATCAGGCCATAGGTTCCGGAATTTCCGCTAGAAGACCGCGGCGACCCATCAGAAAGCCCGTCGAATTCTTCGAACGCTACAGAGTATCGCCAGTGCCCGACCACGGCACGCCAACGCTCGGTGCGGTGTTCGAGCTCGGCCACCCAGAGCGCACCCTCGCCTGCATCGATTTTCAGTGACGCAAGCTTCCGAGGAGAGTCCGGATCGTTGGGGACGCCGTCGATCACGACGCCTTGCAACATCCATCTCTCGTCGAATCGCCAACGCCCGCGAAGAGCAAGGCCAGTGTAGGGAAAGATCGAGGGGCCGATCGCTCCAGACTGCGCGACATCGACACCGATACCAAAAGTAGAATTAATCAGGGCTCCACCGACTTCACTGACGTCGAACTCAGTATTCAGGTCATAAATTCCAAACTTCAGACTGCGATCGTCTATCGTCGACGCGTACTCGGTCCATGCTTCTAGAATGCGAGTCGCTCGATCGGCTTCGATATTACTGATGACGTGCGTGTCTCCGACGATTTCACTGAAGCTCTTGCCGTTGTTATGAATTGCGCGCACCCGCGAGCGAAAACCGCCGGGGGATCCCTCGATATCGACAATCAATTCGGCGTTCCCGATGAACACGTCACCCGTCGTGACGCCGCCATCTAGGTTGCGCCAGAAGTCAGAGGTATATCCGAGCGATAGATTCCAGGACGGTTCGGTATCGCTCGAAGGCTCTTTGGCGAAAAGATCCGTTGAGATTCCGCTAAAGACCCCCACGACAACCGCAGCTGTGGAAAGTCTGCTCATGGGTTAAGGGCTCCTACGACGCCTAAAACGCATTCAAACCTGTCAGCGCCCGCCCGAGCGAGAGCTGATGGACCGTTTCGGTACCCTCGTAGGTGATGACACTCTCTAAGTTCAAGGCGTGCCGAATAGGCGCGTACTCGGCGAGGATACCGGCGCCGCCGAGCAGATCGCGAGCATCGCGAGCCACCTCGATGGCCGCACGACAGTTGTTCCACTTCGCCAAAGAAACTTGAACTGGAGTCAGGATGCCGCGATCTTTCCGTCGAGCCAGCTGCAGTGACAGGGTCTGACCGATGGCGATCTTGCGAGCCATCTCGGCAAGACGAATTTGTACCGCTTGAGTTGCTGCAAGCGACCGCCCGAACATCACGCGATCCTTTGAATAGCGTAGTGCCTCGTCGAGACAGGCTTGCGCGGCGCCAAGTACGCCCCAAGAAATTCCGAAGCGAGCTTGGGTTAGACAGGAGAGCGGCGCCTTGAGCCCCACCGTTGATCCGGGAAGGAGATTGGCTTCTGGGACAACGACGTTATCGAAGAATAAGGCTCCCGTCGCGGAAGCACGCAACGAAAACTTGCGTTCGATTTCTTGGGTGGTGAACCCGGGCATTCCTCGCTCGAGTAGAAACCCGCGGACTCCTTCGTCGGTGAGCGCCCAAACGATCGCGACATCGGCGATCGGCGCATTCGTAATCCACATTTTGGATCCGTTGATCACCCAATCCCCACCGCGCCGCCGAGCAGTCGTGTTCATATTGAGCGGATCGGAGCCACCGTGAGATTCGGTGAGACCGAAGCAGCCGATGAGCTCGCCTTTCGCCATACCCGGGAGCCATCTTTCTTTTTGGACGTCCGACCCGTAGGTATAGATGGGATACATGCAAAGCGAGGATTGCACCGAGACAAAGCTGCGCATGGCTGAGTCGCCCCGCTCCAGCTCTTGGCAGATGAGCCCATAACTCACCGCGTTGAGGCCGGCACAACCGTAGCCTTCGATCGACGAGCCTAGCAACCCGAGCCTAGCCATTGGCGCGATTAGATCTTTCGGAAAGGTGTGATCGGCAAAATGTCGTCCGATGACCGGAAGCACCTCCGCGTCGACGAAACGCGCGACAGAGTCGCGTACGAGGCGTTCCTCATCTTGAAGCTCGTCGTTGATTCCGACGATATCCAGCGCCTCATTCGTCATGCCATGCTCTCCTTAGATATAAGTCCCAGGGTCAGCCGATGACCTGTTGCGAGCGGAACTCGCGAATCTCCTCGACGGTGTACCCCGCTGCCGACAGCACCGCATCGGTATGCTCGCCGGGACGCGCAAGTGTACCGCCCTGCGTCGGTCGATGCCCATGCATCTCGATCGGCAAAATCGGTAAGCGTGTGGTGCGTCCATCAGGCATCACCGTCGGGCCGAGCCCGCCACTCGCCGCAAGGTGCGGATCGTCGAACATGTCCTCGGGCTTCCCGATCGGAGCAAACGGCAAGCCTGTTCGCTCCAGTATCGGAACGAGCTCGGCCTTTGAGTAACGCTTGATAAGCTCACGCACCTGGGGCAATAGTGACTCGCGCTGCGCGACCCGCTGAGCATTCGTTTTGAGCGACTCATCGCCCGACAATGCCGTCAATGAAAATGCGTCGCAGAACTTCTGCCAAAGACCATCGGATACAATTCCAATAAAGACTTGCTCCGCGTCGCGAGTTTCGAAGACGTCATAAATAGCCCATGCTGAGATTCGAACGGGCATCGGCTTCGCAGGCTGACCGGTCACGGCCATCTGTGCCATATGTTGACCTACGAGGTACACGGTCGTTTCGAAGAGCGCGCTACTGACCTTTTGTCCCCGACCCGTCGCATGCCGATGCTGAAGAGCCGCCAAGATCGCGATGGCGCCAAACATACCGCCTGTGACGTCGATGACGGACGTTCCGGCTCGAAGAGGCCGACCCGGTGGGCCTGTCATGTAGGCGAGACCGCCCATCATCTGCGTGACTTCATCAAGCGCCGTTCGATTTTCGTAAGGTCCCGAAAGAAAACCCTTTTCAGAACAATAAATCAGCCGTTCGTTAGTCTTGACTAGATCCTCATAGCCGAGCCCGAGTTTCTCCATCGCTCCGTTTCGAAAATTCTCGACGACCACATCGGCCTGATCACAAAGGCGTCTCGCGACGGAGAGGCCTTCCTTGGCTTTAAGATCGAGACAAATACTTTTTTTGTTTCGGTTGTACATCGGAAAATAGCCCGCACCCGAGCCCACGAGCTTTCGAGTGGAGTCACCCCCTATCGGCTCGATGCGAATCACCTCGGCACCGAGCTCAACGAGGATCGCTCCCACGGCAGGACCCATGACCATGTGCGTGAACTCGATGACCTTGATGCCGCGAAGAGGCTGCGACGGCGAGATGGCTTCGAAATTCATGACTTGGGCCCCTGAATGAACCCTATCGGTAATCCCGCGTCGGGCGTGAAACCGTACAGATCTTCGGTCGGGAGCGCCTCACGCAGTACCCGACGAACCTCAATCAGCTTTTGCAGATCAACGCCGGTTCGCAAGCCCATCGCTTCGAGCATGAAGACCAGATCTTCTGTGACGATGTTTCCGGAGGCGCCGGGCGCGAACGGACACCCACCGAGCCCACCGAGTGAACTATCGAAGGTCGTGATCCCCACCTCGAGACCCGCAAGAACGTTAGCGAGCCCGAGACCGCGAGTGTTATGCAAGTGCAGCCCCGTGAGTGCGTGATCGCCGACCGCCGCTTTCACTCGACGCACGAGATCCCGAACCTGCGCGGGGTTCGCGTAGCCCGTGGTATCGGACAGCCCGACCTCGTCACATCCCGCAGACATCAGCGCCTCAGCGAGCGCCACCACTTTGTCGCTCGAAACGGGTCCTTCGATTGTGCAACCAAACGCGGTCGATAGTCCGCCCTCGAATTTTGGCCGTCGATCGGCCGGCAGATTTTTTAATAGCGCAACAATGCCTTTCACTTCTTCGAGCATTT
>JBIIHO010000117.1:0-5478 GCA_044235605.1 Steroidobacteraceae bacterium
CATGACTGGCTTGTCGATTCGTAAGCGCGAGGCTCACAAAGGTCTCTTCGGCCACGTGCTCGTGGTCGGCGGTGGCGAGGGCATGCCAGGTGCCGCGCGACTGACCGGTGAGGCGGCGCTGCGGACGGGTGCAGGGCGTGTGACGGCTTGGGTGGTGCCCGAATCCGCCAGCGCAGTGGCCGCGGGGTGTCCCGAGCTCATGGTACGCGGCCTCGGTACAGCGGCAACTTCGACCGATCTGCTGCAGTCCGCCGACGTGATCGCGATCGGGCCGGGTTTGGGTCGCAGTGAATGGGGTCGAGCAAGTTTTGCGAATGCCTTGGCGGCGGCCAGCTCGCGCGAGTTGCCCGTCGTGCTCGATGCCGACGCGCTCAATTTGCTTGCCGAGCAGCCGCAGCTGAAGCTACCGGCTCGATGTGTCCTCACGCCGCACCCCGGCGAGGCCGCTCGGTTACTCGGATGGTCGACTTCGGAGATTCAACGCGATCGCTTGCGGTCGCTCAAAGAATTACAAACCCGATATGCAGCGACCATCGTGCTGAAAGGCGCGGGCAGCTTGGTCTCCGATGACATTCCGCTCATTTGTGATCGCGGTACGCCAGCCATGGCGGCGCCCGGGATGGGCGATGTGCTGACGGGTGTGATCGCAGCCTTGCTCGGTCAAGGCCTATCGACCGGGAAGGCCGCAAAACTGGGTGTGCTCTGGCATGCCGTGGCGGGCGAGAAGGCTGCAGCTGGCCGCGACCGAGGCGTACTCGCGAGTGAAGTCTCACGGTGCCTGCCGATGGTGCTCGCGTCATGACGACGATCATTTCGAAGGACGACCATTGCACTCGTCGTATCGGTGCCGCTCTCGCGCGCACCTTGCCGGCGTCGCCTGCTCGATCGTTGCGCGTGTTTTTGAGGGGCGATCTGGGTGCGGGCAAAACGACGCTCGTCAGAGGTCTGCTGCAGGCGCTCGGTGAGACGCGAACCGTCAAAAGTCCGACCTACAGCCTGCTCGAGAGTTACGAGCGGGGCCCGTGGCACGTGATTCATCTCGACCTGTATCGGCTCGCGGAGCCTCGCGATCTTGGTCCCCTTGGGCTTGCCGATCACGATCACGAAGGCGCGCTCTGGCTCATCGAGTGGCCTGATCGAGGCAGAGGTGTTTTGCCGCAACCCGACCTCGAAGTGGTGTTGGAAGGTGCCTCGGATGGGCATCGACTTGTCTTCTCTGCTCGCTCGCCGCTCGGTGAAACTTGGCTGCAACAAGCCTCAAAGGAACCCGAGTTTTCTCTCGCAGAGCGTTGATTTTTGTTGAAATATTGACTTCGTTCCGCGTAATCTTTCGCCTCATGACACGTCTTTTCGGGTGGTCTGAAGCCCGCGCTCTACGTTCTGTCGTCTTCTGGGTCTTGCTCGCGGGAGGCGCGTTATTCGCTGCGGGCACGGCGGACGCCGCGGGTAAGACCCTTCGAGACCTCAAGATCGAGTCTCCGCTGTCGACGAGCGAGCCGCTGCGCGTGGTGATCGAGGTCGAAGCCGACACCGTGCCCAAATTCTTTGTTCTCGAGCGACCCTTGCGCGCCGTGGTTGATTTCCCCGGTACTCGTCAAGCGTCATCAGTCCGACTCCCGGCTGCTCAGGGCGCCGTGCGCGCGGTGCGTGCGGGTCCGCAGGCTGATGGCTCGTTGAGACTCGTTTTCGATCTCGCCGCGGGTTCGAGCGTTCGCTGGGGCGGTGGCACGATGGCGGCCCGAAAGTTCAACTTGGATGTCGTCGGCGGTCCCGTCACGCCCGCAGCTGCCGCCGCGCCTACCGCTGCCGCCGCGTCTACAGCTGCCGCTGCGTCGGTGATCACGGCGCCGGCAACGGCCAGTGCCGCTCCTGCGATCAAGCCGATCAAGGTTGATCACTTACCCGTCGGAGGGCGTGATGTCATCGTCGCGGTCGACGCGGGACATGGCGGTCAGGACCCCGGCGCGATCGGTCGTGCGGGTACTCGCGAGAAAGACGTGGTTCTCGATATTTCTCGACAGCTCGTCGAGCGAATCAACCGTGAACCGGGAATGCGAGCAATTTTGACTCGAGACGGGGATTACTTCCTCACCTTACGCCAAAGAATTCGACGTGCTCGAGACGCTGGGGCGGAGCTCTTCGTTTCGGTCCATGCGGATGCCGTGCGCGATCCGTCGGTGTCTGGGTCTTCGGTCTATGTGTTGTCGCTGAAGGGTGCGACCGACGAGCAGGCGAGGTTGCTCGCCGATCGTGAAAACGCGGCCGATCTTGCCGGCGGCGTCTCTCTCGATGACAAAGACCCTGTGATTGCCTCGGTGCTCGTCGATCTCGCTCAGTCGGCGCAAATCAGTCAAAGCATGGTGGCAGCGGAGCGCGTCCTTAGATCGCTCGCGCGTGTGAACGAGGTTCGCAAGCCGCTGGTTCAGCAGGCTGGGTTCGTCGTACTCAAAAGTCCCGATATCCCCTCGATGCTGGTCGAGACGGCATTCATCTCGAGCCCGTCGGACG
Source organism: Steroidobacteraceae bacterium (assembly GCA_044235605.1). Lineage (GTDB taxonomy): Bacteria > Pseudomonadota > Gammaproteobacteria > Steroidobacterales > Steroidobacteraceae > UBA964. Next base: position 2,509 of record JBIIHO010000117.1, read on the forward strand.
AGCGTCTTTTGAATAAGCCGGAGCGTCGAAAGGACCTGGCCGAGGCGATCTTCGACGGCGTTAAGCAGTTCTTCCTAGATCATCCGCCGGATGGTTCGCGCTTCGCGCAAGCTCGTGAGTCGGGGCGTACGGTGGTCGCGACAGCGACCGACGACGCGCCGGCCCGATCCGGCAAGCTCTAAGTACTCACGTGCCGATTCGCCTGTTGCCGAGTGCGCTCGTCGATCAGATCGCTGCGGGCGAAGTGGTCGAGCGGCCGGCCTCGCTCGTCAAAGAACTCGTCGAGAACGCGCTCGATGCCGGAGCTCACTCGATTGATATCGATATCGAAGCGGGCGGAGCGCGCCTCGTTCGAATTCTCGATGATGGTCACGGTATTCCCGCTGCCGAACTTCCGCTTGCCGTGCAGCGCCACGCCACGAGCAAAATCGCTAACCTCGATGATCTGGCGGCCATCCGCAGCTTGGGCTTTCGAGGTGAGGCGCTTCCCTCGATCGGTTCGGTCGCACGGCTGCGTATCGCGACGCGTGCCCTTGGGTCTTCTCAGGGCGCGGAGGTTCGCGTCGAAGGCGGAGAGATTTCGCCGATCGCACCTTCGCCGCAGCCTCGTGGAACGCTCGTCGAGGTTCGAGATCTTTTTTACAATGTTCCGGCGCGTCGCAAGTTCTTGCGCACCGAAAGCACCGAGCTTGGGCATATCGCGCGACTCGTCGAGCGTTTTGCGCTCGCTCGGTTCGATGTGGCCTTCAGGTTACGACATGAAGGTCGTACGTTGATCGACGCGCCGCTGGCGACGACACCCGAGGCCCAGCGTGCGCGCATCGCTTCGATCATGGGTGAGCCGTTCATTGCCGAAGCGCTGCCTTTCGAGCGCCAGTCGGGGTCGGTTAACTTTTGGGGTTGGCTGGGTCAGCCGCATGCTGCGCGGGCTGCGAGCGATCAGCAATTTGCGTACATCAACGGCCGAGCCGTTCGCGACCGTATGCTCGCCGGAGCGGTGCGTCTCGGTTATCGCGACGTGCTCTATCACGGCCGTCAGCCAGCCTATCTCGTGTACCTCGAGCTCGACCCCCAGTGGGTCGATGTCAATGCGCATCCGCAAAAACTGGAAGTTCGGTTTCGCGACGTGCGACAGATTCACGATTTTGTATTTCGCACCGTGCACGAAGCACTGGGCGTCGGAGCGGGTGCTGCGGCACCGACTGCGCGAACGACTTCCCTCGGGGTCGATGCTGTTCGCGGCGATGCGACTCAGTCTGGCTTTGATCTCGCCGCAGTCTCTGGGGACTCCGTCGGAGCGATGCCGACTTTTATTAACGAGCCGGCGCTCGACTTGCCTTCGGGATCGACGCCAGCCGTATCAGGTTCGCTTGGCACTGCGATCGCTCAGCTCCACGGCACGTACATCTTGGCGCAGAGCGATGCGGGATTGATATTGGTCGATGCTCATGCCGCTCACGAGCGCGTGATTTATGAACGCATGAAGCGCGACTTCGGCGATTCTCCAGCGGTTCAGCGATTGCTCGAGCCGCGCGTCGTCGAAGTGGCTGCGCACGAAAGCGAGAGTTTTGCGGCGCATTCAGATGACTTCGTGCGCGCAGGATTTGAGATCGACGTGATCGGACCGGGCCGTTTGGCTGTACGCTCCGTTCCCGCTTTGCTGTCGCAGATCGATCCGGCGCCACTAGTGCGAGAGGTTCTCAAAGATTTGCGCGACGATCGGGGCAGTCATCATCTCGAGGCCGCCGCGCATGTTTTGCTCGGTAACATCGCGTGTCGCAGTGCCATCCGGGCAAATCGCAAACTGACGTTGCCTGAGATGAACGCCTTGTTGCGCGACATGGAGACCACCGAGCGCGCAGGGCAGTGTAATCACGGTCGACCGACCTGGACCGTACTCAGTCTCGATCAGCTCGATCAATTGTTCTTGCGCGGACGATGAGCGAGTTCGATGCCATTCTGCTCGCCGGACCTACGGCGAGCGGGAAATCGGATCTCGCGCTGGCGCTCGCCGAGGGCGCGCCGATCGAGATCGTGAGCGTCGATTCGTCGCAGGTTTACAGAGGTTTCGATATCGGTTCGGCGAAGGCCGATGCGGCGACTCGGGCGCGGGTGCCGCATCACCTGATCGACATCCGCGATCCTTCCGAACCCTACAGCGCTGGCGAGTTCGTCGCCGATGCAATCGCGGCCATTCACGATATTCGCTCCCGAGGGCGGATGCCGGTGCTCGTGGGCGGCACGATGTTGTATTTCAAGGCTCTCGTTCATGGAATTGCCGTCTTGCCGGCTGCCGATCCGGTCGTTCGGCAGCGAATCGACGAGCGGGCGAGGGCGCTCGGCTGGCCCGCGCTGCATTCAGAGCTCGCTCAGGTCGACCCTGAGGCCGCTGCGCGTATTCATCCCAATGATCCTCAGCGAATTCAGCGCGCTCTCGAGGTGTTCGAGGTGAGTGGTCGACCGATCAGTGCTTGGCAGCGCGATACGTCACCCGCGCAGGGGCTACGGTTTCGCCGCGATGCGTTGGTACCGCTCGATCGCGCCCGACTGCACGAGCGTATCGAGCAGCGCTTCCTTGGGATGATGGCGGCGGGTTTTCTCGCCGAGGTTGAAAACCTGCGAGCGCGCCCCGACATCAGTAAATATGCGACTGCCATGCGTGCTGTGGGTTATCGACAGCTAGCGGCTCATCTCGACGGGGAATACGACCTCGAGGAGGCGATCCGACGGGCCATTGCTGCTTCACGCCAGCTGGCGAAGCGCCAATTGACCTGGATTCGGGCCGACTCGGGCTGGAAAGTCTGGGATCCCTTTGACCCAAAAGACTGCGAGCGCTGGGTGGTCGAGGTCAGTTTTGTATGTCAGGCGGCGGGATGAGGAACCCCACCCATGGTAGATTTGTCTACAGGGGGGATACGCTTCGGGCGGGGCCCGAGGCGAGTTAAAAAACTAGGAGTGTCATCATGGCCA
>JBIIHO010000118.1:0-5460 GCA_044235605.1 Steroidobacteraceae bacterium
TGTGCATATCGCTCATGGGCAGTCTCGACGTCCTCTCGCAATTCGCGTTCCTGCCGAGGCTTCAGGGCGACATGCATTTGCCCCGCGACGTAGTCGCAGTCGATACGATGCCGATCGATTAGTTCGCGTTGCAACCGAAGGGCCTCGACCGTCATATCCCAGATCCGACGCGCATCGCCAGCGCCCACCAAGGACTCGAGTTTGGTTTGACCGCAAGCGACGCCGGTGATGGCTTGCGCGCCGCTGCGGCCTGAAGCGCCCCAGCCGATGAGTTCCGCCTCGAGTAGAACGACACGGTAGCCACGTTCTGCGAGGTGCAGCGCCGCTGAGCAACCTGCGATTCCGCCGCCTACGACACACACGTCGGCATCGATATCCCCTTCGAGACGCGGTCTTGGCGAAGCCGCAGTCGTGCTCGAGGCGTACCACGAGTCGACGTGAGTGCTCATCGGAGGCGAGTGTTCATCGGAGGCGAGTGCTCATCGCGTGATCAGACCGCGCCGAGATACCACTGCATCTCGAGTGGTGTCACGTGTGAATTGAACTCATCGAGCTCACCTTGCTTGACCTTGGCGTAGTGATCGCGGAACGGTCGACCGAGATACGCGGCGGCGAATTCGCTACGCGCGAATCGCTCGATGGCACTCGCCCAGTGCAGGGGCAGTCGTTCACCGGACTCCTGGTATGCATTGCCTCGAATCGGCTCGCCAGGCTCCAGCGCTTCGGCGATACCGTGGTGGATACCGGCGAGCACCCACGCGACCACGAGATACGGATTGGCATCTGCACCGGCGAGTCGATGCTCGATGCGTCGGTTTTGCGAGTCACTCAAAGGAATTCGTACTGCCGTGCCGCGATTGTTGATCGACCAGCACGGAATCATTGGCACGTAGGCTTCGGGTCTGAATCGCCGATACGAGTTCGGTCCCGGGGCGCACACGGCCATGCCGTCGGCGAGACTGCGGAGCATGCCACCGATGGCGTGTCTCAAGGTCGAACTCTCAATTCCGTGATGGGGCGCATCGTCCGGCGCGTCTCCCGGGTTGGGGCAGGAGAAGATATTTTGGCCGGCGGCATCGAGCAGACTCACGTGCACATGCAAGCCGGAGCCCGCCATGTCGCGATAGGGTTTCGGTAAGAACGTGGCATCCCAGCCTTGCTCGCGAGCGACGCTACGCACCACGCGCTTGAAGCGCATAGCTTCGTCGCAGGCTCGCAACGCATCGGGTCGATGTTCGAGGTTCACTTCGAATTGCCCCGGGCCATATTCCGCAAGCGCGCTCGTCGACGGCAGTCCCTGTAGGCGAGCCACTTCATCGATACGTGAGAGCACCTTCGAGAATTCGTTGAGATCAGTCATGGAGTTGATCTGCGTACGAAACTCGCGCCGACCCGTGATCGGCAGCGGCGGTGGTTGCGGCATGCCGCCTTCGAGACGTTCACGGTCGATGAAATAAAACTCGTACTCGAGCGCAACGACCGGAGTGAGGTTGAGGCGATGAAATCGGTCGAGAACCTTGGTGAGCACGTGTCGCGGATCGGCGAAGAAGGGCCGCCCGTCGGGCTCGTACATCGCCACCTGAACCTGTGCGACACCGCCACTCTGCCAGGGAACGGGCACCAAAGAATCGGGCAGGGGCTTGCAAGGTCGATCGGCATCGCCTTCGTCGAAGCCAAGACCACTCTCCTGGATAGTTCCGCCTTGAACGTCGAGGGCGAACATGGAGCCTGGGAGTAGCATTCCTTCGGCGTAGAGCCGCTCGAGCGCCTCTCGCTCAACTCGCTTCCCGCGCTCGACCCCATTTAGGTCGTTGAGGAAAACGTCGACATGCCGGGTGTGCGGATGGCGCTCGAGAAACCGGTCGAGCTCGGGGAAGGCACTCATGGGGACTCGGGGGGTTGGATCCGGACGTATTGCCCGGGAAGGTGGTCGAGCATACGGTGCCCCGGTAGACCAAGCAATATAGATTCAATTAAAACAGTGACTTACAGCGAAATCCTCGAAGACTGGACGGTTATACAGGGCGCCTTGTGATCTAATCATCCCGAGTTCCGGGCCCATCCCGGATCCGCCTGTCTCATGTCTCTTCGCCCGCTTATCGGAATTCCTGCCGACCGTCGCATGGTCGGCCCACATCCTTTTCACATGGTCGGTGAGAAGTACGCTCACGCCGTGGCGAGGGCCGCTGGTGCAATGCCCGTCCTCATTCCGGTGTTGCCCGAGCCGCTCGAGGCGGAGGATTTACTCGCGCGCCTCGATGGTCTGCTGTTTCCCGGGAGCCCCTCGAATGTTGAGCCGCATCATTACGACGAGGGTCCAAGTGAGCCCGGGACGCTGCACGACCCTGAGCGCGACGCGACGACCTTGCCGCTTATTCGAGCGGCCATTGACCAAGGCGTGCCGATTCTTGGGCTTTGTCGTGGATTTCAGGAAATGAATGTCGCGCTCGGGGGCAAGCTCTGGCAGAAGGTCCATGAGGCACCGGAGCACCTCGATCATCGTGAAGATAAATCGGCACCCCTCGAAGTCCAGTACGGCCCCGCGCATGAGGTCTTACTCGAGGCAGGGCCGATGCGCGAGTGGGCAGGTGGCGCCGATCGCGTGAAAGTGAATTCTTTGCATGGTCAGGGTGTCAAAGCGCTTGCTCCGGCTTTGCAGGTGGCAGCTCGCGCGCCTGATGGATTGATCGAAGCATTTTTTATGCCGGATGCACCCGCGTTCACTTGGGGTGTGCAGTGGCATCCCGAGTGGCGGGTGATGGCCAATAATTTTTCAGTGGCGCTGTTTGCCGCTTTCGGTGACGCCGCACGAGCCCGTGCGGCCCGACGGCAGCGGGGCGCCTAATAGAGGTTCGAGTTATGACAGATCCCATTTCGCAGTTTTTCCGCGATCACAACATTCAGGAAGTCGAGGCCATCGTCCCGGACATGGCAGGTATCGCTCGGGGCAAGGTGATGCCTGCCCAAAAATTTCAGGGCGATCAGGGTATGCGCTTGCCAGAGAGCATCTTTTTGCAGACGGTCACGGGTGACTACCCCGAGGAAACCGCCGCAGCGATGAGCCCTGCGGAGATCGACATCATTCTCAAGCCTGATCCGCGGACGATCCGTCGTGTGCCTTGGACGCCCGAACCCACCGCGCAGGTCATTCACGACTGCTTTTATGCAGACGGCCGTCGCGTGAAGATGGCTCCGCGTGAAGTGTTACGGCACGTGCTCGACCTATATGCGCAAAAAGGTTGGGAGCCTGTGGTGGCGCCCGAGCTCGAGTTTTATCTCGTCGAGCCCAACATCGACGCGGACTATCCGCTCAAGCCGCCAATTGGTCGTTCGGGTCGTGCGGAGCCGGGACGTCAGTCTTACAGCATCGCGGCCGTCAATGAATTTGATCCGTTGTTTGATGACGTGTATCAATTCTGTGAAGACCAGGACATCGCCATCGATACGCTGATCCACGAAGACGGTCCGGCGCAAATGGAAATCAACCTCCTTCACGGTAACGCGCTCGATCTTGCCGATCAGGCGTTCATGTTCAAGCGCACGGCACGTGAAGCGGCACTACGGCACAAGATGTATGCAACCTTCATGGCCAAGCCGCACGCCAAGGAGCCGGGCAGTGCCATGCACATCCACCAGAGTATCGTGGATAGCAAGACGCGCAAGAATGTGTTTTCGAACGACGATGGCTCGCCGACGCCGCTCTTCTTCTCGCATATCGCGGGCATGCAGCGTTATCTGCCGGCGGCCATGGCGCTGCTCGCGCCCAACGTGAACTCCTACCGACGAATCACCCGCTTTCAGGTGGCGCCGATCAACGTGCAGTGGGGTTACGACAACCGCACGGCCGGCTTGCGCGTGCCGGGTTCCGATCCGCAGTCGCGCCGTATCGAAAACCGACTCTCCGGTGCCGACGCCAACCCGTACCTCGCGAGCGCGGCATCGCTTGCCTGCGGCTACCTCGGCATGGTCCAGGGGTTGACGCCCACCGAGCCCATTTCGGGCAGCGCTCACGACCTGCCGTTCTCGCTGCCTCGTAATCTCGACGAGGCGATCCGTCTGCTGGGTGAGTGCGATCCGCTCATCGAGATTCTGAGCGAGAGTTTCGTGTCGGCCTTTTCGCTCGTGAAACAGGCCGAGTACGAGGTGTTCTTGCAGGTGATCAGTTCGTGGGAGCGTGAGCATCTGCTGCTCAACGTTTGAGGGTCTGCCGTCGTAAGATGTGGCGATGAGCACGATCCCCGAGCGCAGCACAGCCGAGTGGCAGGCGTTGGACGCCGCCCACTATCTACATCCCTTCACCGATTCGCGGGCGCTCGCGACGCGCGGCACCCGCGTCATCACCCGGGCCGAAGGGGTGTACCTCTACGACAGCGAAGGCCATCGAATCCTCGATGGCATGTCGGGTTTGTGGTGCGTGGCGCTTGGCTATGGGCGTCGCGAACTCGCCGAGGCCGCTTACCGGCAGATGCAACAGCTGCCGTACTACAACAGCTTTTTCCAGTGTGCGAATCCGCCGGCGATCGAGCTTGCGACGAAGCTTGCCGAACTTACGCCACCGCAGTTCAAGCACGTGTTTTTCTCGGGCTCGGGCAGCGAGGCCAACGACACCTTCGTGCGACTCGCTCGTCGTTATTGGGAGTTGCGCGGCGAGCCGCAGCGACAGGTGATCATCAGCCGCTGGAATGGGTATCACGGCAGTACCATGGCCGGCGCCTCGCTCGGCGGCATGAAGGCGATGCACGCCCAAGGCGGGTTGCCCATTCCCGGTATCGTGCATATCAACCAGCCCTATTGGTTCGAGCGTGGGGGAGATCTCGATCCTGCCGAGTTCGGTCTTCAGGCAGCACGAGAACTCGAAGCCAAAATCATCGAGATCGGTCCAGAGCGCGTGGCCGCATTTATCGGTGAGCCGGTGCAAGGGGCGGGCGGGGTCATTATTCCCCCCGAGACCTACTGGCCTGAAATTCAGCGAATTCTCGACCGCTACGGCATCCTGTTCGGCTCGGACGAAGTGATATGCGGCTTCGGTCGTACGGGTCGTTGGTTTGGTTGCGAGTACTTCGGCACCCGTCCCGATTTTCTCACCCTCGCTAAGGCCATCACTTCCGGATATCAGCCACTCGGCGCGCTTATGGTGTCCGACAGGGTTGCCGAGGTTTTCATTGAGAAGGGTGGGGAGTTCGCCCACGGGTATACCTATTCCGGGCATCCGGTCGCCGCCGCAGTGGCGCTTGCGAACCTCGAGATCATGCAAAAAGAGCGGGTGATCGAGCGTGTCCGGGACGAGTTGGTCCCGTATTGGTCGGCGCGTTGGCGCGAGCTTGCCGCGCATCCGCTCGTGGGTGAAGCGCGGAGTTTGGGGCTTTTCGGGGCGCTGGAGCTCGTTCCGAAAAAGCCGTCGCGCGAGTTTTTCCCAGAGCGGGGGGCTGTCGGCACCCGAGCGCGGGATATTGCGATCCG
>JBIIHO010000119.1:0-5450 GCA_044235605.1 Steroidobacteraceae bacterium
GATCTCGTTCACTTCGGATTCTCGCTGTTTCCGGCCGACTGCCAGGGGTTGCTAGTATTGCAGCATGGAGTGGGGCGGGAAACTCGTAGGCGGTGCCTTGGGTCTGCTGGTGGCCGGCCCAGTCGGTGCGGCGCTTGGGGCGCTCGCGGGCCACCTTGTCGACGACCGACTCGCAGGTTCCGCGCCCCGTCCTCCGGGGGACAGTTCGACCGCGAAGCCCAAATCATCGGCTTCGAGCGCTCCCTCCTCTCGCCAAGAACGGACGAGCCAGATCCATCACGTCGAAGATACCGATCCGTTCGCGGCGGGCAGCGACACGACGACCGATACGGACGAAGGTCCCTCGGTCGACGACCCGAAGGCGGTGTCTTCCCAGTTTTTTCAGACCACCTTCGAGGTGATGGGTAAAGTCGCCAAGTCCGATGGCCGCGTGTCCGAGAGCGATATCCGTGCAGCACGCGCCGTGATGAAGGATTTCGCGCTCGATGATCTGCAAGTGGCGCATGCGATCGCGCACTTCAATGCGGGCAAGCTCAATGAGTACGACGAGGAAAGTGCAGTGATGGCGCTGCGTCGCGTCTGTGCCGGACGTCCCGACTTGCTTCGCACCTTCCTAGAGATTCAGATCCGTGCCTCGATCGGCGGGAGTGATTTACAGGGGCCTGCGCGGCCGCTGCTCAATCGTATCGCCGCGATGTTAGGTGTCGGCGGTCTCGAGTTTGCGCAGATCGAGACGGTGCTTCGCATTCGTCATCGCGCACGTGGCAATCGTGGTGAGGCGGCTGATTGGAATCGTCCCGCTGAGGGCACCGCCGAGGCCGAGCCAACACCCCGTCAATCTGGCGCTACGGGTCGTGAGCGGGCGAGATCAGGACGTTCCGAGCAATCGGGATCACGTGGACGGATACCGCCCACGGTAGTGCGGATGACGCTGCAGGAGGCCTATCAGGTGCTCGGCGTGTTGCCCGGCGCAGCCATGACGGAGATCACCCGATCGTATCGCAGGCAGCTTTCCCGCCATCATCCGGATAAGCTGAAGGCGAATGGTCTGCCGGAGTCGATGCTGGACTTTGCTCAGCAACAGACTCAGCTCATCATCGAGGCGTTCAACCTGATTCGCGAGTCTCAAGGAGATAAACCGTGATTGATCGACATCGCGCGGCCTGGATCGCGCCATCCATTCTCTCCGCAGACTTCGCTCGCCTCGGCGCTGAGGTCGATGCCGTGCTTGCCGCAGGTGCCGACCTCATCCACTTCGACGTGATGGACAATCACTACGTCCCGAACCTCACTATCGGCCCGCTCGTTTGTGAGGCGCTGCGCAAGCATGGCGTGAAGGCGCCGATCGATGTCCACCTCATGGTGCGTCCGGTCGATCGTCTCGTGCCCGATTTCGCGCGCGCCGGTGCGAGTTGGATCACCTTCCATCCTGAGGCGAGCGAGCATGTCGATCGTACGATCGCACTCATTCGCGAACAGGGCTGCAAGCCCGGTCTCGTGTTCAATCCGGCGACACCGCTTGACTGGCTCGATCACACGCTCGAAAAAATCGACATGGTGTTGCTGATGTCGGTAAATCCGGGTTTCGCCGGTCAGCAGTTCATTCCGTCGACCTTGTCAAAGATTCGAGAGGTGCGCCGGCGTATCGATGCTTCGGGGCGCGACATTCGACTCGAAGTCGACGGCGGCATCAAGGCCGACAACATCGGTGCCGTGGCCGCCGCGGGAGCCGACACCTTCGTCGCGGGCTCGGCGATATTCGGTAGTGCCGATTACGCGGCGACGGTGCGAGCGATGCGCGGCGCCATCGCGGCGGCCGCTGGCTGAGCGCCCGATTGCGCAGCGAGTAGTCGCGCGGGACGCACGCCGAGCATCACCACGGTTTTGCCTCGGGCACGCAAGGTGCCTTGCTCCTCGAGCGTGCGCAGTACGCGGCCCGCCATTTCGCGCGAGCAACCGACGAGACGCGCGAGCTCTTGGCGTGATACGCGGATCTGCATGCCTTCGGGATGCGTCAGTGCATCGGGCTGTTCGCATAGTTCGCCGAGTGCTTGCAGGATGCGACCACTGACGTCGATGAACGCGAGATCGCGTAATTTACGGGTCGCGCGTTCGAGTCGTGCCGCCAGTTGTGCCGCGAGTTCGAGCGCGAGCACGGGGTCGGTGGCGGCCACCTGACGGAAGCGCGAGTACGCCATTTCGGCGATTTCGGTGCGACCGCGGGCTCGCACATAGGCGCCACGACCTGGCGTCGCTTCGAGCAAACCCATCTCGCCAAAGAATTCACCCTTGCCGAGGTAGGCGAGCACCAACTCTTTGCCGTGTTCGTCCTCGATCAGAACTTCCACAGAGCCGGCGATCACGTAGAACAGTGCATCCGGCGCCTCGCCCGAGCGAACGAGCAGGGTGCGTGAGGGCACCACACGCCGGGGACACTGCTCGAGGAAGCGTTGCATCGGCGAAGGAGCGATACGTGGCTTCAAGTTGGGTGAGTTCATCGAGGCAACCTCTCTCGTGAATCAGATCCAGTAACTGGTCGTCGTCATGACGCGCGCCGTGGCGTGCATCGCTGATTTCACGGGAGGTGGAAGATCGACGCCGCCGGCCTCTCGTGCCGCGGCACCGTGTGCGACTTCATCGGCGCGCATTTGCTCGAGCACGGCGCGACTGCGATCGTCGCTAACCGGCAGCTTGTCGAGATGCGAGTCGATGTGGCCTTCCACCTGCTTTTCGGTTTCGCTGACGAAACCGAGGCTGACCGAATCGCCCACGACCGCCGCAGCGGCTCCGATGGCGAACGATCCGGCATACCAGAGCGGGCCGAGCACACTCGGTCGCGAACCGAGTTCGCGTAGGCGCTGGTCGCACCAGGCCAAGTGGTCGGCTTCCTCGCGAGCGGCCCGCAGCAGCATGTCGCGGACCTCGGGTCGCCGCGCGAAGACCGCCTGCCCGTGATAGAGGGCTTGGGCGGCGACTTCGCCGGCGTGGTTGACGCGCATGAGGTTGGCCGCCTCGCGACGCTCCGTCTCGCTGAGCGCCGAGTCGTCGGCGACCTTCACGCCGGCTGGCCTGGGGATGGGCCGAGCCGCCGTCGGGGTCGCAAACACGGACCGCAGGGCGCGGTCGACGCTGACGAGGAGGTGGTCAAGGGGGGTATCAGTACTCATGGCACATATTATTACGGCCTCCCGGGCCCCAACTTGAGGGACTTTCGACCCCGAGCGGGTGTTTCTTTCGAGATGGGTCCGGGTCGGGTTCGTGGGCATGTCCAGGGTATCGGCTCCGGGTCGCCCGCCTTGAGGCCCGAACCGGCTGTCGGAGGGGGGTTTTGCAAAGCCGGGTCGGCTTAAGTACACTCTCGCGCCCTTTTAGGGACTGGCGGGACCCCCTCCATGGGAGGCCAGGTTAGCCGCAGCCGGAGACCTCAGATGAGCACTGTTTTTGCGAAGCCCGCGACTGTACGCGGCGACTGGTATCTCGTTGACGCCAAGGGCAAAACCCTGGGCCGTCTCGCCTCGGAAATTGCTTTGCGCCTCAAGGGCAAGCATAAGGCTGACTACAGCCCGCACGTCGACATGGGCGATCACATCATCGTGGTCAACGCCGAACAAGTCCGTGTCACCGGCGCGAAAATGACCGACAAGATTTACTACCACCACACCGGCGCCATCGGCGGCATTAAGTCGATCGCCCTCGAGAAGCTCCTCAAGGAGCATCCGGAGCGCGTTCTTCAGATCGCCGTCAAAGGCATGCTGCCGAAGACGATCCTCGGTCGCAGCATGTTCCGCAAGCTGCATGTGTTCGCGGGCGACAAGCACCCGCACTCGGCGCAGCAGCCGAAGCCTCTCAACATTTAATTCGATCGATCTCGCAGGAACTTCAAAGATGCCTTCCACCAATTACGGCACCGGCCGGCGCAAGACCTCCACCGCTCGTGTGTTCCTGAAGCCGGGTTCCGGCAAGATCACCATCAACGACCGTTCGATCGAGAACTTTTTCGGTCGTGAGACGGGCCGAATGATCGTTCGTCAGCCGCTCGAACTCACCGGCCTCATCGGTCGTTTCGACGTCGATGTCACGGTCGCCGGTGGCGGCATCACCGGCCAGGCCGGTGCGATCCGTCACGGCATCACCCGCGCGCTGATCGAGTACGACGAAACCCTCCGCAGCCCGCTGCGTTCCGCCGGGTTCGTCACCCGCGATGCGCGCGAAGTCGAGCGTAAAAAGGTCGGCCGACGCAAGGCGCGTCGCGGTCCGCAGTACTCGAAGCGCTGATATATTGGTCAACACGGACTGCCGTCGCGGCCACCGGTTTTTGGGGGATCGTCTAGCGGTAGGACAACGGACTCTGACTCCGTTTACCTAGGTTCGAATCCTAGTCCCCCAGCCAAAACAAAAAGGCCCGCAGCGATGCGGGCCTTCTTGTTTTTAGGTCAACCGAGTTTACGCACCCCGGACGAACTGCCGATCAGCACGACGTCGGCGGGTCGATGCGCGAACAATCCGCAGGTTACGACACCCACGATTCCATTGATGGCCGTCTCAAGCGCGGGCGGGTCGATGATGCGCAGACCGTGCACATCGAGAATCTGATTACCGTTGTCGGTCGTGACATTTTCGCGCCACACCGGCTGGCCCCCGAGCTTCACGAGTTGCCGAGCAACGTAGGAACGCGCCATCGGAATGACCTCGACGGGTAAGGGGAAACGACCGAGCACATCGACTACCTTCGATTCATCGACGATGCACACGAACTTTCGCGAGGCGGCCGCCACGATCTTTTCGCGGGTGAGTGCGGCGCCCCCGCCCTTAATAAGTCGTCGGTGCCCGTCGGTTTCGTCGGCGCCGTCCACATAGAGAGAAAGATCCCCGGTCCGGTTGAGCTCGAGGACCTCGATGCCGACCGCCCGCAGTCTTATGGTGGAGGCTTCCGAACTCGACACCGCTCCCCGGATCCGATCGCGACGAGCAGCGAGCTCGTCGATGAAGAGATTGACCGTCGAGCCAGTCCCGACACCGATGATCATGTCGTCCTCGAGGTACTGCAGCGCTGCGCGTGCCGCGGCGAGCTTTCCGTTCACTGCTTCGTTCATCGTATGTTCTCCGCAGAAAAACAGGCGTTTTCAGAGTCCTGAAACGAAGATGCCCGCTTTCGCGGGCATCTTCGTTTTATCAGAAGAGGCGGGCGGGATTTTCATCCTCACCCGCCAAAGATCATAAAGATCTTACTTCTTCTTGGCGGCTTTCTTCTTAGCCTTAGCTTTCGCTTTCTTCTTGGCCTTAGCCATGATTTTTCTCCAGTTACGGGTTAGTCCGCGAGTGAGTATATACACGCGATTGCAAAAAACAAGCAAGGGGGTCTTGCGGAACTCCTCAAGACGTCGCAAGCGAACAAATGAATCGCCACTCTGCAGCACTCACCGGAGTGATCGAAAGTCGATTGCCGCGTT
>JBIIHO010000120.1:0-5444 GCA_044235605.1 Steroidobacteraceae bacterium
GACCGTCCTCAGCGTGTTTGGACTATCGATCTTTGCAGGTCGCATCATCACGGGCTTACTGCTCGATCGGTTCTGGGCACCGCTCGTCACCTTGCCCATTCTTTGCTTGCCCGCAGTCTCGTGTTGGATGTTGATGGGAGACGCACCCCTCGGATTCACCATGGCTATTTTGGCCGCATTTCTGATGGGCTTCGCCTCGGGCGCTGAAACCGATCTTATTGCGTATCTCGCAGGTCGCTATTTCGGCATGAAGAGCTACGGCCAGATTTATGGCGTGCAGTACATGGCCTTCGGCCTGATGGCTGCGTTATCGCCGACGCTGTATGGATGGGTTCGCGATACGACCGGAAGCTTCGATCCGATGCTGCTAGCGGCGGCGATCATGTTTCTGGCCGGTGCGTTTCTGTTGCTGATGCTCGGGCCTTATCCGGATTTCAGCCGGAACCCCACGACACCCAACCGAACTGCCAGCTGAGCAAAATGAACCCACCGAAAACGATTCGGTACCAGGCGAAGATCGCGAAGGAATGCTGGCTGACATAGCGAATCAGTAATCGGATCGCGAGCAGCGCCGCGAAGAAGGCCACTACGCTGCTCAATAAAATCGACTTCGCCTCATCCGCCGTGATGGGCTCACGTGCATCGAGCAGCTTGTAACCGGTTGCGGCGAGCATCACCGGAATTGCCACGAAGAACGAAAACTCCGCTGCGGTCTTCCGCGACAAGCCCGTCAGCAAACCACCGAGTATGGTCGCGGCCGATCGACTGGTACCCGGGATCAGGGCCAGCATTTGGAAAAGCCCGACCTTGAATGCATCGAGCGGCTGCAGTTGGTCCACCGACGTGACACGCTCCTCGTGAGTCCTGCGCTCCGCCCAAAGAATGAGCACTCCACCGACGACCAGCGCAAGCGCGACGGGAATCGGTGCAAACAACACGCCGCGGATCGTATCTTCGAAGGCGAGCCCCGCTACAGCGGCTGGCAAGAAGGCGAGGAAAAGATTGAGCGTGAAAAGGCGCGACTGGCGATCGCTCATCAAAGTAGTGCCGATGGCCCAAAGACGAGTTCGATATTCCCAGCAGACGGCGAGAATCGCTGCGCCTTGAACGACGATGAGCTGGCGAAAGCCGATAGAACCTTCGGGATCGAGCAGCGCACGCGTGATGACGAGATGCCCAGTGCTCGAGATCGGCAGGAACTCGGTGAGGCCCTCAACAAGGCCGATGATGACGTCGACGATCCAGTCAGCCATGTCAGTCCGGAATTTTTTGACCGCGGGTTTCGATGACCCAACCCATACCGAGTAGGCCGATGAGCGGGATGAAGCCCACCATGAAAAGGGTATTCAGCACGACGGCCGGATCTCCGGCGCCCGCCGCAGCAACCGATCCCACGAAGAACGGGCCCGCCGCCGCGACGACACGACCGATGTTGTAGGTAAATCCAGAGCCCGTCGCACGAAGACGAGTTGGGAATAACTCTGGCAGATAGAACGTGAAGCTACCGAAGATGCCGAACACGGTGAGGCCGATGAAGAAGTACATGTACAAGCGAACCTGCGGCGGCAGGTCGAGGCCGAAAGTCGCGAGCAGCGAAATCGCCGAACATCCGAGGTAGATGGCGAACATCGGCTTACGACCTAAGCGTTTAGCGAGCGGTATGGTGAGTAGAGTGCCGATCAAGCCGCCTACATTGAAGATGGTGGTGGCCTGCGTCTTCCAAGACTCGGTCAGGATGCTCGTTGCCGTTCGGTCGAGACCGAGTTGAAGCGCCTCAGCCTGAGCAAGCCCCGCGACGACGACGGGAATGAACGCGTTACAGCTCCACCACGTGAGCAGTGCGATGAGCGCGACCAGCAGTGCACTGCGCGTACGCGGCCAGATCTCTGGCGTGAATAACTCGCGTAATCGTGGCGGCGGTGCCTTGGCCGTAGCAGCCTGCCAACGCTCGGGTTCCTCGACGAAAGTCCTCACCCAGATCGCGAAGGCTGCCGGCAAAAGGCCGAAGATGAGTACATAACGCCAGGACACTTCGGGTACATCGGCAAAGAAATGTCCCGCAACCAAGGCGTTCACGCCCGTAGCCAAAAAGAGTCCGAATGGCGCAGCCGTGTAGAGCACTGCACCCGCTTCGACTCGCTGGTCTTCCGGAACGACTTCTGCGACGAGCGCGCAACCTGCCGCCCACTCCCCGCCAATACCGAGGCTCGCGATGATGCGACAGACGATCAACTGCTCGATACTCGTGACGAAGGCACACAATGCAGTACCCACGGCGTATAGCACCATGGTGATGAGTAGTACACGCTTGCGCCCGTAGCGATCAGAGATCGGCCCGAACAGCACGCCACCGACCGCCCAGCCGACCAAGAAGATGGCAGTGATGAGGCCGGTCCAGTAAAGCGTTGCCGAGCGCGCCTCCGGCGAGCCGATCTCCAGCCCAAGCAGTGTCGGGATAGCATTGGGCGCGACGTAGTTGAACAACAACCCGTCAAAGATATCGAAGCCCCAACCGAGCCAAGCGGCGAAGAGCACGATCCACTGGTAGCGGGTCAAGCGCAGCATCGGAGCCCCCTCCCGAGCCTTGGTTTAGCGAGGTACGGCGTTGACCGCATCGCGCAGCTCGAGTGTCGCACGTCGGGCCGCAGCCGCGAAGTCCTCACCCTGACTGGCATAAAGGATGCCCCGGGAGGAATTGATCACGAGACCGCGACCGTCGGCACGCCGGCCGTTACGTACGGCTTTTTCGATATCGCCGCCCTGCGCACCGATACCGGGTACCAGAAAGGTCATGTCGCCCGTGATCCGACGAATATCGGCGAGCTCGTCGGGGTAGGTTGCGCCTACGACGAGTAGACAGTTGCCACGAGAGTTCCATTCTTTGGCTACCTTCTCGGCGACGAGCTGGTAGAGCTTGCGACCACCTACGTCGAGATCCTGCAGTTCACGCGCGCCTGCGTTGGAGGTGCGGCATAGCACGACGACGCCCTTGTCAGCGTATTGGAGAAAGGGCTCTGCGGAGTCTCGACCTAAATAAGGATTGATCGTGACCGCATCAGCACCGTATCGCTCGAACGCTTCGCGTGCATATTTCTCCGCCGTGCTGCCGATGTCGCCGCGCTTGGAATCTAGGATGACCTGGATCCCCGGAGCTCGTTGGCGAATGTATCGAATGGTTTCGAGCAACTGATCTTCGGCGCCTACCGCAGCATAGTGTGCGATTTGCGGCTTGTACGCGCAGGCCAAGTCGGCTGTCGCATCGATAATGGCTCGGTTGAATTCGAGAATAGCCTGCGGCCTCTCGCGCAGACGGGCGGGGAATTTCTCGATTTCAGGATCGAGACCGACGCAGACGAGAGATTGCGTCGAGGTCATCGCCGCATCGAGCCGTTGAAGAAATGTGGAAGCGCTCATGATGGGACGGCAGTTTAACCGTAGCCGCTGCTTGCGGGGGCGGTCGACTCAGGCGGGCTCGAGGTTGGCGTACTGCAGCATCAACCATTTGCTGCCCGTGCCTTCGAAATTGACCTGAACGCGTGCGTGTGGCCCCTGACCCTCAATATTCAGCACGACACCCATGCCGAATTTAGCGTGACGCACGCGTGCGCCGAGTCGAAGTCCCGGCGCTACGGGTTCACTGCGCAAGGCAGAGGGGCCCGAGGGCCTCGGTGAGGAGTGGGCGCGAGCCATCCCGGCGGAATACCCGTGGCTGGATTGAACCCGGGGACGCACTTCTTCGATTAATTCCTCGGGGATTTCCTTGATGAACCTCGAGGGCTGACCGTAGCTGTCTATACCGTGAAGCCGGCGCTGTTCGGCGTAGGTTAGAAAGAGCTGTGTCATCGCTCGTGTCGTCCCGACATAGGCCAGCCGCCGCTCTTCCTCGAGTGAATCGAGATCATTGAGTGAACGCTGATGCGGGAACAGACCGTCCTCGAGCCCCGCGAGAAATACGAGTGGAAATTCGAGCCCTTTGGCGGTGTGCAGAGTCATCATCTGAATACAGTCTTCCCAGGCTTCGGCCTGACCCTCGCCCGACTCGAGTACTGCGTGTGCGAGAAACGCCTCGAGCGGAGGCAGCTCTTCGCCGTCGACTCTCTCAGGCTCAAAGCCGCGCGCAGCGGAGACGAGTTCGAGTAGGTTTTCGGCCCGAGCTTCGCCGCGCTCTGCTTTTTCTTTGCGATGATGCTCGAGGAGACCGCTTGCATTGATGACCTGATCGACGATTTCGTGCAGTGCGAGATCTCGCGTGTCTTCGGCCAGCCGATCGATCAACTGTAGGAAGCCGTGAACGGACGCGCTGGCTTTAGCCCCGAGCGCGCCTGACGTCGTGGTGGCTGCAGTCCAGAGTGAGCTGCCGGCTGCTCTTGCCGACTCTCGCAGTGCATCGAGACTCTTCGCGCCTATCCCTCGTGTCGGTAGGTTGACGACGCGCTCGAACGATGTGTCATCGTGTCGGTTCGATACGAGCCTGAGATAGGCGAGCGCATCTTTAATTTCCGCTCGTTCGAAGAATCGCAGCCCACCGTAGACTTTGTACGGAATGCGAGCTGATAAGAACACCTCTTCGAATACGCGAGACTGAGCGTTCGAACGATAAAGAATGGCGATGTCGCGTCGATTTCCTCCGCGTGATGTCCACTCCTTGATGCGCTGCAATACGAATTCGGCTTCGTCACGCTCGTTGAACGCCGCATACAAACGAATGAGCTCGCCGCGCATACCGCTCGTCCAGAGATTTTTACCAAGACGCCCGCTGTTATTTGCGATGAGTGCATTCGCAGCATCGAGAATAGTCCCGGTCGAGCGGTAGTTTTGTTCGAGCTTGACGAGGCACGCATGAGGAAAGTCGCGTCGGAACGTCTGCAGGTTTTCGACCCGCGCTCCACGCCACCGATAAATAGATTGGTCATCGTCGCCGACGGCGAAGGGCGCACCTTCTGAGCCGACGAGCAGTTTCATCCAGGCGTATTGGATGGTATTCGTATCCTGAAACTCGTCGATGAGTACGTGTTGGAAACGGCGACGGTAGTGGCCGAGCATCTCCGGGTTGTCCCGCCATAACTCGAATGCGCGCAGCAGCAACTCGGCGAAGTCAACGACACCGGCTCGCTGACAAGCGTCTTCATAATCTTGATATAGCTTAATGAATTGTCGACGGGTCGGATCATTACCGTCCTTTAGCGCCTTGGGGCGCATCCCCTCATCTTTGTTCTGGTTGATGAAGTACTGGATGTCGCGCGGTACCCAGCGCGTTTCATCGAGTGCCTGAGCCTTGAGAATTTTTTTGATCAGTCTCAGCTGATCATCACCGTCGAGAATTTGGAACGTCTGGGGAAGGTTCGCTTCCCGCCAATGCAGACGCAGCAGACGATGAGCAATGCCGTGAAACGTACCGATCCACAGCGCTGCGCCCGGCATACCGAGCAAAGCTTCAATTCGCG
>JBIIHO010000121.1:0-5443 GCA_044235605.1 Steroidobacteraceae bacterium
CTCTTTTTGGTATTTGCAAATCAACGAATCCTCCGGGTACGCCGGGAACTTATGGAAATCCTCGGCCCTTCTTGTTAAAGAATTTCACCAGCACGACCCCGCGTTTTACCGTCGACTACGTCGTATCGGATGACGTGCTTCTGTACGCCGTCTTTGCCAAGGGCGTACGCCCAGGCGGTATCAACGGCACGGCGGGTAGTGGAGTAGGAAAACCGACATTCGATCAAGAAACATCCAACAATCTCGAGCTCGGTATCAAGAGCACCCTGATGGACGGTCGCGTGCGCTTCAATGCTGCGGCGTACTACATAGACTCAAAGGACGTCCAGGTCACTCAAGCGTTGCCCGCTTTAACCGGTACCGCGGTCACCTCGGTTGCCGTCAATCAGGCAAAGGCTGAGACGACGGGTCTTGAGGTTGAAGTCACTGCTGCAATTACTCAGTACCTTACGGGGACGGTGGCGCTGTCTTACACGAACCCTGAGTTTAAGAACGGCTGTGACGATTTTCAGTATGTGCTGAACTCGGGCGGTATCGCCTATCAGCCTGGGTTCTTTGGTTCGCCTCTCTGTAACATTGCGGGAAATCGACTGCCTCTGGTGCCAGAAACCCAAGGCAACGTAGTGCTGGTGTACGAGCGCCCAATGTCCAACAGTTTGAGCTTCGTAGCTTCCGGTACGTTCACCCACGAAGGCAGTAAATTCGTTCAGGTGCACAACCTTGCCGAGACGGGCGATACGAACATGCTGGGCTTGCGCTTCGGCGTAAAGAGCGACGACTGGTCGATCACGGCCTATGGTCGCAACCTGACCGACGAAGATACCATCCCGCTCGCAACGCGCTGGTTTGATCTGCGCTACGGATCGGGCTCCGCGACGTTGGGCTCGCGAGGTCTGGCGGGAATTGCTACTGCTGCGACCGGGCACGACTCAGGATCGCCACGTGCTTTCTTCGCCGCGCTCCGCAAGGGTCGAACCTTCGGTGTCGAGGTCAGCTACTCGTTCTGATCTCTCCGTACATTCAACGGAAACGAAGAGGGCCGGCATTTGCCGGCCCTTTTTGTTTTAAGCTTGCCGCCTCGAACGCACCTCAGGAGACATCTCCGAATGAACCGCTCGCCCTGCCTCATCGAGCAGGAAGACCGTTACGACGACGGCATCTTTCGCATCGGAAGAAAACACGGCTTCTTGCCGCAGCGTAGTCCGCTTGCGCGCTTACCAGAGCCGTTCGCGCCGATTCAATCGCTACTCGATGAAATGCCAATATGGCTCGACGTCGACAGCAGTCGCCAAGGCATCCTCGCCACACCCGGGCTGATTGCTGAGCGCGTCGCTACGCTTCCAAACCTCGTCGATGAGGTCGCGAAAGTCGTTGCTGCGTCACAAGACAAATCTAAAGATCACCGTGATGCGTCACGACTTGTGCAAGCATTGTTTCGCGGATATGGGTTTCTGACGAGCGCTTATCTGCTCGAGCCGGCACACCATGGCACCAAAGCGGGCGGCGCATACGGCAAGGCTCGCAACGTCTTGCCCGCGGCACTTGCGCAGCCTCTCGTCATGGCGGCCGATGCGCTCGGTATGCCTCCGTGGCTCGACTATCACCACTCTTATTCGCTCGGCAACTTCGTACATCGCGACTCTACGCTGCACGGCGAAGATCTCTGGCACTGGAAAAATCTCGATATGGCGTGTCGCTTCAGCGGTACCACCGACGAGACCGGCTTCATCATGCTGCACGTGCAGATCAACCAGCATACGGCAGCACTCCTCGGCGCCTTCCAAGATGTACTTCGCGATGCTCAACTCCGCGGTGAGTCTGAAAATCCGGCTGGGCCTTGGCAGCGCTTACTACGCGCACTCGAGCACATCAACCGCTCACGTCGCGAGATGTGGCGCGCGAGTCGTCCCGAGCGTTACAACGACTTCCGCGTCTTCATTATGGGCATCACCGGCAATGAAGCGCTGTTCGGACCGGGCGTGGTGTATCAGGGTGTCAAAAAATTCGGCGATAACCCGATGCAGTTCCGCGGTCAGACGGGCGCTCAAGACGACATCGTCCCCGCCTGCGATATCCTTCTCGGTATCGACGACACGTACCCCACGAACGATCTCACCGACTATCTTCGCGACCTGAGACAGTATCGTCCGCCGGTCGTCCAAAAGTGGTTCGAGGACGTTCGAAAAGATCGGGATGCCGTAGCGCTCGACAAGTTCGTAGCGTCTGAGCCCGGGGTGGCATTGATCGCTGCAGCCTGTGTCGAGCAGATCACGCTCTTCCGAATCGGGCACTGGCAGTTCGTTCAAAAATATATTTTGGCTCACACACGCCACGCGACAGCGACGGGTGGCACGCCCATCACCTCGTGGCTGCCTAACCAGATCGACGCCTGCTTCGCACGCATGGACCAACTACTCAAGTACGCCGACCCTTCGAAACTCTCGGCATCCGAGCGACGTTGGCATGCCAACATGAGCCAACGAACAGACGAGCGTCGCCGCATTTTGAAGGAGCAACGTGCCCTGCTCGAGAACCCTGCTTTCGATCCTCGCGAGATTTACGCTCGTAACGCCGGCCATGAAGACGTGGCGATTTCAGGGTGACTCCCATGACTATCGATTGGACTTCATTCACCCCTTGGACAGCACTTGCTGGCGGATTGATGCTGGGACTCGCATCGGCGCTGTTCATTTTGATCAACGGACGCATCCTTGGTATCAGCGGTATCGTGGGAGGCTTGTTACGACCCCGAGCAGGCGATACGTCTTGGCGGCTTTCGTTCGTGCTCGGTCTTTTCGCGGCGCCATTGCTCTACGGATTTTTGGACAACGTACCTCCAGCGCGTGTTGAGGCGAGTTGGGTCACGGTGGTCATCGCCGGAATTCTGGTCGGCCTCGGGACCCGAATTGGTTCCGGCTGTACGAGCGGTCACGGCGTTTGCGGCCTCTCTCGACTGTCGCCGAGGTCCCTGATCGCCACCCTGACATTCATGGGCGCTGGCTTTATCACGGTGTATGTCCTACGACAGTTCGGGGTGGTGTCGTGATACGCCGCCTCAGCGAGTTTGCGGTGGGGTTGTTATTTGGTCTGGGCCTCATCGTTTCAGGTATGACCGATCCGGCTAAGGTCATTGGGTTTTTAAATCTCAGCGGCAACTGGGATCCCTCGCTAGCTTTCGTAATGGGTGGAGCAATTCTCGTTGGTGTTTTCGCTTTCGGTTTCGCCAAGCGTCGCGCCAAAGATTTTTTCGGTGATGTAATTCAGTGGCCCTCCTCCACGGCGATCGATCCTCGACTCGTTGGCGGCGCTTTACTCTTCGGCATTGGCTGGGGTTTGGCTGGGTTTTGTCCAGGTCCAGCGCTCGTATCTATGGCCTCTGGCGTACCCAAAGCACTGGCCTTCGTCGCCGCGATGCTCGTTGGCATGTTCTTGTTCGAGAAAATCGAGCGGCGGCGTTAATCGCGCCACTAACCCGACTCATGCCTCTCGTCATTTGGAGAATTCTGGGTTTTATCAGTGTCGGTATAGGCATCCTCAACGCATTCATTCCGTTGATGCCGACCACAGTGTTTCTCCTAGTCGGAGCTTGGGCGCTCGGCAAGGGATCGCCCGTTTGGCGTGCCAAGCTGCTTGCGCACCCGAAATACGGCCGTGCCCTACGCGACTGGGATGACGGTAAGCGGGTTAGTCGACGCGGCAAACACCTCGCAGCGGCCGGTATGATGATCAGCTGGGTGATTTTGATTGTTTGGCGCGGTCTCAACCCTTGGACCCTTGGTGTGGGCGCGTTACTGGCCGGAATAGCGATCTGGTTGTGGACGAGACCGGAGCCCAGAGCAGACGTCTCTTCGCCAGGCGCTCACTCTTAACTCATTACGTTAGGGACGCACCCACTCGCCCGGTGGCGTCGTCAAAAACTATCCAGCGGCATCGCGTTACGATGCGATTCATTGGGACTTTTGTTGGCACTGAGCGGATCGTCACCATTTTGGTCGGGACAAAACACGGGACTTTAAGGAAGCGGTCCCGTTCTTCCCCGAATACTGGTCTTTTGCAAATTCTCTTTCCGACCTGCACAAAGCGGTGGCTCTCAAAACGGACTGGAGCCCTCTGTTTGAAGAAACCCTGGCATCGGCCACCAAAGCCTTGCGGGCCATCCAAGACAGCCCACAACAAAAATACCCCGTAGGCCCGGAACTCTCTCAATTCGGGCCGACTCAAAGCTCCTTATGAGTCGACTTTTGAATCTGATCCGCTCCGAGGTCGGAGCAGGGTTACTGTTGCTATTCGCCGCGTTGACGGCGATGGTGCTCGCCAACTCGCCTTTGGCCGACACCTATTCAAATACCTTGGGCACACGCCTTCGATTGGGCGTGTCCGACTGGTCCTTAGAGAAAAGCCTGCTCCTCTGGATCAACGACGGCCTCATGGCCATTTTTTTCATGCTCGTCGGTCTCGAGATCAAACGTGAGCTTTTGGGTGGCGAGCTTTCCGATCCCCGTAGAGCCGCGCTGCCGGTGGCGGGCGCTCTCGGCGGAATGCTCGGGCCCGCCCTCATCTACGCGTTCATCAATCGAGATAGCCCGGAGAGTCTGAGCGGATGGCCCATCCCGGCCGCAACCGACATCGCCTTCGCCTTGGGTATCTTGGCACTCGTTAAAAATCACATTGCTCCGGGTCTCAGAGTTTTTCTACTGGGCGTCGCTATTATCGACGACCTTGGAGCAATCATTCTCATCGCGCTTTTGTTCACTGCCGATATCAGCAGTCAGGCGCTCACGCTAGCCGCCGTTTGCACCGGCATCTTGGCATTGCTCAATCGAGCAGGCGTAACTCGGATTTGGCCTTACTTGCTCGTAGGCTTCGTATTGTGGGCGTCAGTGTTGAAATCAGGCGTACACGCGACCCTCGCGGGGGTCGTCATCGGCGTAATGATTCCGAAAAAATCCATGCCTACTCTCGAGCATGCCCTGCACCCTTGGGTGATCTACGGCATCATGCCCATCTTTGCGTTGGCGAATGCCGGCGCATCGCTCACCGGAGTTGGACTTCATACATTCACCGAGCCCGTCGCACTCGGGATCGTGCTCGGCCTCTTCTTCGGAAAACAATTCGGCGTCACGCTCGCGTGCTGGCTTGCTGTGCGCTCCGGAATCGCACAACTACCGACCGGAAGTTCGTGGATGACCCTTCATAGTGTCGCGATCATCACTGGCATCGGATTCACGATGTCGCTCTTCATCGGATCGCTCGCCTTTACGAGCGGTGAATACGACACCGCCGTCAGACTCGGTGTACTGACGGGTTCAGCGCTCTCAGCACTCGTCGGTTGTACTTGGCTGATCCTGTCCAGTAAAAGAGGATCGACTCACTGAGCGAGGTCGAAGCGTACCCTGAACAGTCGGCCTCCCGGTCTCGCAAGCTCATAAATAAAATATTGGTC
>JBIIHO010000201.1:0-3983 GCA_044235605.1 Steroidobacteraceae bacterium
TTGGCGCGAATCGTCGGCGGACACCGTCGCAAACTATCTTTGGAGGGGCTCGACAAGCTCCTACCACCTTGGGATCGCAGCATCCTTCATTTCATCGTGTTGTTGCGTCTTGCCGTGTTGCTGCATCGCGGGCGTGGACGCGCGTCATTGCCGGAGCTCACGCTCATCGCGCGAGGTCGAAACGTCCTCGAGGCGAGATTTCCGGTTCGCTGGCTGCGCGATCATCCGCTGACCGTAGCCGATCTCAGTCAGGAAATCGATTTGCTCAAGGCCGTGGATTTCCGTCTACGAATCTACTCTTCGAGGGGTCTGCCCGCCGTATAGGTGTTGAGTAATTCATTCTGAGCGCACACTGTAGGAATGCCTCGTCCGGTCGCTCGTCGATAATGCCCATCTTGATCGAGTTCCCACGCTTGCGTGTCATCGCGCAGGTACATCTCGAGATCATCGAGGATGCGCTTCTTGTACTTCTCGCGACGTACCGGAAAGGCGATCTCGACACGCCGGAAGAAGTTGCGATCCATCCAATCCGCACTGCTGCAGAAAATCTCGGGATCACCGCCGTTTGCGAACCAGAACACACGTGAGTGTTCGAGAAATCTTCCGACGATCGATCGAACGCGGATGTTGTCTGAGATACCGGGTACACCGGGGCGCAGCGCACAAACTCCACGAACGATGAGTTCGATCTGCACGCCAGCTTGCGACGCCGTACATAGTGCCGCAATGGACTCTGGCTCGACCAATGCGTTCATCTTCAGGATTACCCGGGCGGGTCGTCCCGCTGCTGCGTGAGCAGACTCGCGTTCCAGCCGCGCGATCATTGCGCGATGTAGTTCGAAAGGGGACTGCAGCAGACACGATAGTCGCGGAGTTCGCGTCAAACTGGTCAGCTGAAGAAAAACTTCGTGAACGTCTTGTCCGATTTCGGGGTCGCAAGTGAAAAGACCGTAATCGGTATACGCGCGAGCGGTGCGCGAGTGGTAGTTGCCGGTGCCAAGATGACAGTAGCGACGAATGCCACCACGCTCTCGACGCGCCACGAGAGCAAGCTTTGCGTGTGTCTTGAAGCCGACGACACCATACATGACGTGCGCCCCGGCCTCTTGCAAGCGATCCGAGAGTTCGATGTTGGCCTCTTCATCGAAACGTGCGCGCAACTCGATGACGACGGTGACGTCCTTGCCGGCATGAGCGGCTGCGACGAGCGCATCGACGATAGCTGAGTCGTTTCCGGTTCGATACAGAGTTTGCTTGATCGCGAGCACCTGGGGGTCACCCGCCGCCTGCCGTAGAAAATCGACCACAGGAGCGAAAGACTGGAACGGGTGATGCAGTAGCAGATCGCTTTGGCGAATTGCCGCGAACATATCCGGTCCATCGTTAAGACGTCGCGGCAAGCTGGGGCGGAACGCCGGATATTTCAGATCGTTTCGATGGGCAAGATCATAAATGGCAGATAGCCGGTGCAGATTGACCGGTGATGGCACAGCGTAGATATCAAGTGACGAAATGCCGAACTGCTTCGCCAAAAAATCGACGAGATCACGCGGGCAGTCGTCGGCTGTTTCGAGTCTTACGGCAGAGCCATATCGTCGTTGCGCGAGCTCGCCCTCTAGCGCACGTCGAAGATCGTCTGCTTCTTCCTCGTCTATAAAAAGGTCGCTGTTCCGAGTCAGCCTGAACTGGTGGCACGCAAGAATCTTCATGCCTTCGAATAGTCTGGGCACGAATTCTTCGATGATCGTCGACAGCAATACAAATCGTTGGGTTTCGCCGCCCTCGGAGGGTAACGGCACCACGCGCGGTAGCGATCGTGGCGCTTGGACGATAGCCAGAGTCGCTTCTCGGCCGAAAGCGTCCTCACCCTGCAGTCGTACGATGAAATTGAGACTCTTGTTTTGAATGCGCGGGAAGGGTCGCGATGGATCGAGCGCGAGGGGCGACAGCACCGGCTCGACTTCATTTTCGAAGTAGGCCGCAAGCCACTCGCGCGTGGAATCCGGCCAGTCACCCTTCGGAACCAGAAGAATCCCCGCTTCTCTTAGCGCAGGCAACAACACGTTTCGCAAGCAGGCGTATTGCTCAGCGACCAGAAGTGTCGCTCGACGGTGAATGGCCGCGAGCTGCGCTCCAGGGGTCAAACCATCGGCGCAGAGAGTTCTTGGCGAGCTTTCCTGCAGCTGTTTGATTCCGGCGACTCGAATCTCGAAGAATTCATCGAGGTTGCTCGACGAGATGCAAAGAAAGCGAAGGCGCTCAAGTATCGGCACCGAGGGGTCGAGCGCCTGCGCGAGCACGCGCTGGTTGAATTCCAGCGACGAAAGCTCGCGATTGATGAGGGTAGGCGGCGCGGAGGCCGCCATGGCCGCTGCGTTGTCCATGATCGTTAGTAGACCACGAACATCCGAAAACGTTGTTACAACGAGACTCCGCGGGCAGAGGTTTTTGCGCCGGTGACGTCAGCCGGGGTCTTTCCGGCTTGCGTTCCGGCCGTGATGGCGGGGTCGGGACCCGAGGTGGCCGCCAAAAGCGCGGGGGTCACCCGGCCAGCATCGAGGCTCGCGAGGAGCGGACCAGCCTGCATGCGGAACTCGGCCATGAGAGAAGCCGGGATCGGTCGATCGGTCGGGAGCGGAACTTTCTGCGGGTCCTTATGGACGCCGTTTTGCAGGTACTCGTAGTGTAGGTGAGGCCCTGTTGCGAGCCCCGTCATGCCCACATAACCAATGACCTCACCCTGACGCACGCGCTCACCTTGGCGCAGCCCGCGCGCAAATCGGGATAGGTGTCCATAGAGTGTGCGGACATTGTTGGCGTGCTGAAGTTCGATGACTTTGCCGTAACCGCCCTTCGTTCCGACAAAGCGCACGCGACCTTCACCGGCAGCCTTCACCGGCGTTCCAGTGGGTGCTGCATAGTCGACGCCGCGATGAGCACGCATGCGGTTGAGCACCGGATGACGGCGATACAAGTTAAAGCGCGAACTGACACGAGTGAACTCTAGCGGGGCTCGCAGGAAGGCCTTGCGCAGACTGCGACCGTCCGGCGTGTAATAACCGAAATCATCCTCTTCGGCGCCTCCATCCTCGCCACTCGGAGCAAAGCGAAGTGCGCGATAGACCGTGCCCTGATTGATGAACTCGACCGCTAAGACTTCCCCTTCACCGAGCGGCGTACCGTCCTGACTCAACTCTTCATAAATAACGCGAAAGCGGTCGCCCGGTTGGATGTCGAGGACGAAGTCGATATCCCATCTGAAGATGTTCGTGATCTTCATGGCGAGTGAGTCGCTGAGCCCGGCCTCACCAGCTGCTTGGAAGAGCGAGTTCTTGATCGTCGCCTCGCCGACCCGCACGGTCTTCTCCAGAGGATTGAAGATGACCGAACTGTCGAAGCCGTTTTGATCGCGACGAACTTGCAGGGTTTCGCTGGGGCTCAGTTGTCGTTCGAGGCTGACTAACTGCTTGTCGCGGACGCCGAACTTGAGTGTTTCACCGGGATAGAGACGGTCGAGACTCCGTCGGATATCGGGTAAGGCGCGCAGCGTCGCAAGATCGGTCACAGACAGTTCCAACTTGCGGAAGATCCGCTCGAGGGTGTCGTTGGTGCCGACGATGACGTCGACGGTGAGTGGAACGAGAATGGCTCGGGTCGAGGCTTCAGCTTCAGCAGCTTGGATGGCGTCGACGGCGCTCTCGTCCAATCGACCGATATCGGTAAGCCAAGACTCTCCGCGCCACCATGTGAGCGCGAGCACCGCCACGACGGTGAATTGCAGCCCACGGCCTTTGAGCAATGCGAGGACGCGGTTTTTTGATCCGACTTCCAGCGTCATGGACTACACTTCGCCGACACGAGAGCGGCGAACGGTACCCGCGACTGCGGATAGGGTCAACCCATCGGCCGGGCGTTTTTTCGCGGAGTGGTCTCAGCTGGGCGAGGATAGAGGTATCGCTGCAACATGGTGAGTATTCAGCAAC
>JBIIHO010000044.1:0-9363 GCA_044235605.1 Steroidobacteraceae bacterium
TGGCTTTCTCGGCGCCCTGCGAAAGCAGCACCGGCAGCACATCCGCCGCATTGTTGACCGCGGTTTCTATGGCACGCTCCTGATCGGCCGGGGCGCGCTGCAAGACGTAGTCGTGAACTAAATCTTTGTGACCAGGGTGCCCAATGCCGAGCCGCATACGCCAGAACTCGGCACCGAGGGTCGCGATGGTATCTCGAAGTCCGTTGTGCCCACCGTGACCACCGCCCTGCTTCAAGCGTGCTACGCCGACCGGAAGATCGAGTTCGTCATGCGCGACGAGCACTTCGTCCGGC
The DNA here is from genome assembly GCA_044235605.1 of Steroidobacteraceae bacterium. Taxonomy (GTDB): domain Bacteria; phylum Pseudomonadota; class Gammaproteobacteria; order Steroidobacterales; family Steroidobacteraceae; genus UBA964. Next base: position 294 of record JBIIHO010000044.1, read on the forward strand.
GCCACCTTGTAGAAATTTGCCAGCGAGCTGATCGCTCCGCCGCTTTTGTTCATGTAGGTCGAGGGCTTTAGTAGCCAGATTTCATGTTGCACACCGCCGTCGAGCGCCACGCGCACCCGCGCCAACTCACCCTGATGACGTGATTCGACACGAAACACGCCGCCATATCGACGTGCGATCTCGTCGGCAAACCAGAAGCCCGCGTTATGCCGCGTCCGAGCGTACTTCTCGCCCGGATTGCCGAGACCTACGATGAGTTTGAGCGATGTGCCTGCCACTCGACCTCCGCAAAAACGGAGGCCGCCCGACGGGCGGCCTCCATTCGCGTCTTCTCGAGGAAGACCGGTGAAAGCGCCGCGAAATTACTTCTTCGCAGCTTCCTTCTTCGGTTCTTCCTTCTTCGCATCGCCAGCCGCAGCAGGAGCCGCAGTGGCCGCAGCCGCAGCGGCCTCGGCCGGAGCGGCCTCGGGCTCTTCCGCACGCGGGCTGTGGATGGAGACCACGACCTGGTCCTTACCCTGCAGAACGGCCGTCGCGACGACACCCGTCGGCAACGCAATATCCGAGATGTACTTGGACTCGTTGAGCTTCATCTGCGAAAGATCAAGCGTGATCTACTCCGGCAGATCCTTGGGAAGGCAGGTCACTTCGATGTCGGCGATACGATGAGACACGATACCGCCCTGGGTCTTCACGCCCGGAGAAGCCGTCTCACCCTTGAAGTGAATCGGCAGACGGATACGGATCTTCTCGTCGTCGAGAACGCGCTGCAGATCGAGGTGCAGAATGCGCGGCTCCGCCGGATGCATCTGCAAATCTTTGACGATCGCAGCCTGCGTCTCGGTGCCGACCTTGAGACCGATGATCGACGAGTAGAATTTTTCGTCCTCAACGATCGTCATCAACTTCTGGTGGTTGAGCGACAGCATGCGCGGATCGCGCTTACCGCCGTAGAGAATAGCCGGGACCTTTCCGTCACGACGCAGGCGGCGGCTCGCACCCTTGCCTTCGTCGTTGCGGAGTTCCGCAGCGAGTTCGAAAGAGATTTTCATTGACTGACTCCTAGTTGATGTTTTTCCGTTCCGCGACCAGAACGGACTCAATCGACGTACAGCGAACTCACGGACTCTTCGTCCAGAATTCGACGTATCGTCTCGCCGAGCAGACCCGCCACCGAAAGTTGACGGATTCGCCCGCACGTTCTTGCCGGCTCAGAGAGCGGGATGGTGTCGGTCACCACGAGCTCATCGAGCGCTGATTTGCTGATTTTCTCGACGGCACTGCCGGAGAGAATGGGATGGGTGATGTAGGCGACGACGCGAACGGCGCCCTCGTCCTTGAGCGCCTGCGCGGCGAGGCAGAGCGTGCCTGCGGTGTCGACCATGTCGTCGATGAGTACGCAGGTCTTTCCGTTCACCTCACCGATGATATTCATGACCTTAGATTCATTCGGTCGCGGACGACGCTTGTCGATGATCGCGAGCTCGACATCGTCGAGCCGTTTGGCGAGCGCGCGGGCACGAACCACACCGCCAACATCGGGCGACACGACGATCATGTTTGGATAGCCTTGTCGCCACGCATCGCCGAGTAATACCGGTGAGGCATAAACGTTATCGACGGGAATATCGAAGAAACCCTGAATCTGCTCCGCGTGCAGGTCTACCGTCAGCACCCGATCGATACCGGCCTCAGCCATCATGTTGGCGACGAGCTTGGCGGAGATCGCAGAGCGCGTAGCGCGCGGCCTACGGTCTTGGCGCGAATAACCCATGTACGGAACGACGGCCGTCACGCTATTCGCCGAGGCCCGGCGACAGGCATCGGCCATGACCAGAAGTTCCATGAGGTGATCATTGACGGGCGGACACGTCGGCTGCACGAGAAAGACGTCGCGGCCGCGTACGTTCTCCATCAGTTCGACATTGACTTCGCCATCGCTGAAACGACCGACAACAGCGCGCCCGAGCGGCACCATCAGGTGTCGCGCGATCTCCTGGGCCAACACGGGATTCGCGTTGCCAGTAAAGAGAGCGAGCGTCTGGCTGTCCAATCGTGCCTCTGAATCAATGTTGTGTCACACGGTGCGATCACCGAGTGGCTGGGGTGGAAGGATTCGAACCTCCGAATGGCGGGATCAAAACCCGCTGCCTTACCACTTGGCGACACCCCAGCAGACGCGGTGCCTAAGAAATCATCTCGGCGGGGCACGATCCTGCAGTCGGGAGAACACGGGCGAACGCGGCATGCCGCGCACCACCCAGACTCGCCAGAGATCTGGCACCCGAGCTGCGACCCGTTCGGCCTCAGCCGCGGAGTCGAAACTCGCGAAGATGCATGACCCTGTTCCCGTCAGCCGCGCCGGAGCGAACCTCGCCAACCAGTCGATCGCCTCTGCAACCTCGGGGTAGCGTTGCCGCACCACCGGTTCGCAGTCGTTTCGACCCCCCGACGCCAAAAGGGCCGGTATTGTGAGGACGGGGGAATTTCGTGTCAATTCAGGCGCCTGGAACACGGCTGCGGTCGGTACTAGGACCCCGGGGTGCAGAACGAGAAACCAACGCTCCGGGAGCTCCAGGGGGGTCAGACGTTCGCCCACCCCCTCCCCAAGGGCGCAGCGACCCCGGACGAAAACGGGCACGTCTGCGCCGAGATCGAGGCCGATTCGCGCTAGCTCGTCCTCGGTCAGGTCTAGTCCCCAGAGATGATTGAGGGCGAGCAGGGTCGTAGCGGCATCAGAACTGCCACCCCCGAGGCCGCCCCCCATCGGAATACGCTTGCGAATGCGAATGCAGACCCCCGAGGTCGGTTCGGGTCGGCCTTTCGCCTCTGAGGCCGCGATGAGCGCCCGGGCGGCACGAACGCAAAGGTCTTTGTCGGACGGGATCGCCGCGAGTGCACCAGAGTTCGCGAGACCGTCGTCTCGACGTTCGATCACGCCGACGGGCGCCGCTTCGAAACACAGTTCGTCGCTCAAATCGATGAGTTGAAAAATGGTTTGCAGCTCGTGATAACCGTCGGCACGTCGACCCGTGACGTGCAGACAAAGATTGAGCTTCGCCGGCGCTGGCCACCATGCCGCATGCCCGGGAGTCGACCATCCCTGACCGCTCATCGCGCGCCTCCACGCCAACCCTCGATCACGAGCCTCACGCGAAGCGACTCGCGAGTCGCCTCGATGCGTTGTGGAAGTTCGTAATCGCCTCCCGGTACAGGGGCATAATTTTTGAAGGTCACCATCCAACCTTTCTGTTGAAGGCTGTCGAGACGCGCCGAATCGGATGCAACGCGCTCTTCTACAACCTCTCGAGGATCGGGCACCCCGAGCATCCAGTAACGCAAAGACTCTACGGGCAAGACGAACCCGAGTTGCTGCTCGAGCGCGAGACGTGCAGCTTCATCGACGATACCTTCGGAGTCGAAATCGAGGCGCAAACCACCGACACCGAGGGGGCCGTCTAGCTCGAGTGTCGAGCGTTGCGCCCGCTGGGCCCAGCGCCAGGAGCCAGAGAATCCTTCGCCGTCGCGGGCGATCGCGACACGACCGTACGAATCGAACCGCCCCCAAGACTGCAACATCTCGCGACGCGCTTCCCAAGTAGCGGGCAGCATCGAGGGCAAGGTTTGAACTCCGACGAGACTCGCACAGCCGGCGAGTGCGGCCGTAACCATCCATAGCCACAAAGCGAGAACGCGGGACAAACGAATCGAGGGCATGCCGAAGACCGCCGAAATCCCTAGCGGGACTCGACTTTGCGTACCTCATCGGCGAGACGCTCGATGGTGGCGCGCAAGGGCTTGGATTCGGGCGCAACAACGAGAGCACGCGCCCAAATCTCCCGCGCCCTCGCCTTCTCACCTGATGCCCAGAGCACCTCACCGAGATGCGCACCGATTTCGGCTTCGCGCGAGAGTCTCCACGCATGCTCGAGCAGAGGTACCGCGCCCTTCTTGTCGCCGCGACGGAAACGAACCCAACCGAGACTGTCGATGAAGGCGGCACTGTCGGGTCGCTGAGCGACCGCCGCCCGAATCAAAGATTCGGCACGGGCAAGTTGACGCTTACGATCGGCCAGCGTGTAACCGAGTGCATTCTGGATATTGCCATCACCGGGACGCATCTTGAGAAGCATCTCGAATACTTTGACGGCCTCGGTCGTTTGATCGTCGGCATCCAGCAATACGGCACGCTGGTAGAGCAAATTGGGATGATCGGGAAAACGATCAAGTGCCTGATCGAGCGCCTCGAAGGCCTCCGCAGTCAACCCCGCATCGAACAAGGCGCGCGAACGCACGACCTCGACTTCGATGGCGTCGACCCGACCGCCACGAATCGCCTGATCGAGGATCGTCATAGCCTCTTCTCGATCACCGCGAGCAAGCAGTAACTGTGCCGCGCGAACGCGCGGCGGCAATCCAGCTCCGGCCGTAATGAGTTGCCGGTGCCCTTGCAAGGCGAGATCCGGCAGACCACGTCGCTCGGCGATGATGGCGAGATAGTAGAGCGCTTCGCCCGAACTGCGATCCGCGGCAAGGCGCGCACCGAAACGTCGCTCAGCCTCGGCTTCATCGCCCGTCGCGAGCGCAAGCAGAGCGAGACGGCGATCAGCCTCTGCTGCGACGCGCTCATTACCCGGGGTCGACTCGCGCTCGATGGTCAGTAACTCTTCTCGGGCTTCATCCAAGCGATCGAGAGCAGTCAAAGTTTCGACACGCGCGAACCGATGGTTCTCCGGATCACCCTCGACGAGCAAATTCGCCTCGGCGAGCGCCGTCTCTTCTTGACCCACCGCCGCGTAAGCGGCCGACGCCATACGGATGGTTCGGGCATCGCTCCCCGCCCCTTTGGCGCGAGCCGCCTGCACGAGGGACAGACAGGATGTGAGATCGTCGGCATTGCAGGCGATGCGTGCGAGCGCTGCAAGTGTCGGCCCGGACACCGTCTCGCGGGGAATAACCTCGCGCAGCACTAGCCATGCCGCATGCGTCGTATCGCCCTCGGCGAGTTCGGGTAGTAAGTCGGCGAGCGCACGATCGGGCTCGACATCCGGCTTGGACAGCAACGCGCCGTACACCTTGCGCGCAAGATCGAGTCGCCAAGTCTCGAGCGCTACGAGACCGACGAGACGCAGCGCCTCGACGTTCTCGCCATCGAGCTCGAACAGTCGATCGGCTGACTTGGAAGCGGCCGGGAGATTTCGACAGGCACGAGAGACCTGAAGTGCGCGCTCGATCACTCTGGGGTTGCGATCGGTCATCCCAGCGGCGAGATAGCCCTCGACCGCCCCGCGACAGTCGCCTTTCATTAAGGCCTGATCGGCGGCAGCGATCTCGGAGGGCTCCTGCGCCACCGCGGCCCGGATGGGCATCAGGCAGAGGACCAATAAAGGCGCAAAAATTGGGAGCCGAGACATCGTTCCCCGACTATATCGGAACGCGGGCGCTTGTCAGCACTCGCCCGCACCCCGAGAATCGCGCCACCCGCCGCCCGCGCCTGCGGGGCTGCCTCCAGATGAAAGACTCCATCCGTCAAAGACTCGATCGCCAATCAGACCGCTACGAAGAAGTGGGTCGCCTGCTGGCCGATCCTCAAATGGACGGAGGCTCTAACCAGTTTCGGGAATTGTCGATGGAGTACGCGAGGCTGACCCCCCTCGCGGAACGGTACTCAGCCTTCCGCAACCTCGAACTCGAGCTCACCACTGCGCGCGCACTGACCGAAGATGCCGATCCCGCCATGCGCACCCTCGGGGAAGACGAGGCAAAGCGACTCGAGAGCTCGATCGCGGAAGAGGAGATCGCGCTTCGCCGGATGCTCGTGCCGGTAGACCCTCGCGATGGTCAAAATGTTTATCTTGAAATCCGTGCAGGTACGGGCGGCGACGAAGCGGCCATCTTTGCGGGCGATCTACTGCGCATGTACAGCCGATACGCAGAAAGACAGGGCTGGCAAATCGAAACTTTGAGCGAGAGCCCCGGTGAACACGGCGGGTATCGCGAGGTTATCTGCCGCGTCATCGGATCGAGCGTCTTCTCGAAATTGAAGTTCGAGTCGGGTACGCATCGCGTACAACGCGTACCGGCAACTGAAGCGCAGGGACGCATTCATACCTCGGCGGTGACGGTGGCGATCCTGCCAGAGCTCGATGAGGTCGAAGATATCGAGATCAACCCTGCTGATCTGCGTATCGATACCTTTCGTGCCTCGGGCGCAGGCGGCCAGCACGTCAACAAAACCGACTCGGCGATTCGCATCACCCATCTTCCGACCGGCATGGTGGTCGAGTGCCAGGACGAGCGCTCGCAGCACAAGAATCGTAGTCGCGCGATGTCTTTGCTCAAAGCGAGACTCAAAGCGCAGGAGCAAGAGAAGCGGGATGCGGCGCAGGCGCGCGAGAGAAAACTTCAAGTGGGCAGCGGTGATCGCTCTGAGCGCATCCGTACGTACAATTTTCCGCAGGGCCGCGTGACCGATCACCGCATCAATCTCACGCTCTATCAGATCGACTCGATCATCGACGGTCGACTCGAGGATCTCATCGAACCTTTGTCACAAGAACATCAGGCCGAGCTGCTTGCCGAAGAAGGTATTTGAGCGCGTCGGTTGCGCAGATCGGCATAGGCGGCGAGCCCGAAGGCGATGAAGAGTGGCTGAAAGAGAGCACTCAGCAGACCTGTCACTAAACCCATCACCCAAGCGTCGGCGCCGGGCGCCGAAGGTCGAAGAATTTCCACGAAGAACAAACCGACAAGCGCGCCCATGACGAATAGACCCAACAGGGTCATGATCACGACCAGTAAGTTGGCTGCAAGCGGACGCCACGAGCCCCGAGAGAGCTGCAGTGCTCCATCGAGCGCCTCGCGAGTACCCGCCGATTCGAAAGCGACGATCGCGAGCGCTGGCCAAAACGCCACCATCAAATAAATACCCGGTATGACGAGCAGCAAAACGCCGAGCGCCACGGCGCACACGCCGAAGATCAACGTACCGAGCGCCGCCGGCAAACGCGTGAAAGCATGGCGTAAATCCGCTGAAAGAGTTGACGGAACGAGCGCCGCACGCTGTCGCATCATGATGGCGAGCCAGCACCACAGCGTCCCGACCGCCGCGACCACCATGAGGACCCACCACGGCAGATCCTTGGGGGCTGCGAGCGACAGCGACTGTTGGGTCGAGAGCAGATAGACCGACGGTAACTGCCCGAGCAACACGGCCAAGAGCGACAGCGGAAGACAACCGACGAGCGAGCGGCGGAATAAGACGAAGCCGGCATCGAGGGCTTCGCTCAGGGTGGTAGCCCGTGGCGGCAACAAACGATCGGCGGGGAATGAGCTCTCTCTCACCCGCGCAATCTATCAGAGCTCGCTCCCGATCGTGCCAAACTAGCGATCCAATGCTGAACGATCCGGCCAGCTCTGCGCATCAACACGACCTGCCCTCTCGGCTTCGCGAAGCGATCACCGCGGCCGCCGCGGCGCTCGCGACGGCGCTTCGACCGCCGAACGGCGTGCCTGAGAGCGATGTGCTCCACATCGATACGTTGCGCGAAGCGGAAACCTTGGTCTTGTGTCGTCTCGGACTGCCGCGCAGCACCCTGTATTCCGACCCCGATCGAATGCTCTCGACCATCGAGCGCGCCAATATCGAGGCGTGGCTCACAAGGCGATGCCGCGGCGAACCCCTTGCGTATCTGATCGGCGAGCGAGAATTCTGGTCGCTTAGTTTTGAAGTGAGCCCAGCCGTGCTCGTGCCGCGTCCGGAAACGGAACTGCTCGTCGAGCGAGCGCTACGCATCGGCGATGCCCTCGAACTCGCGGGCAACGCCCTACCCCGCGTACTCGATTTGGGAACGGGCTCGGGCGCCATCGCCATCGCCCTCGCGCATGAGCGTCCCGGTTGGCGAGTAACTGCCGTCGAGCGATCGGAATCCGCCCTCGCCGTCGCACGACGTAATGCGGCGCGTCATGCCGTGACGAACCTCGAATTATTGCAGGGTGATTGGTTCGAGCCCGTTAGCCATCAGCGTTTCGATATTGTGGTGTCGAATCCGCCCTACGTCTCAGCCGACGACCCGCTGCTCGGCGGCGATTCGCTGCGTCACGAACCCCGCGAGGCGCTGACACCGGGATCCGACGCCCTCCGCGATCTCGCGCGGATCATCGATGAGGCGCCACGACACCTCGAACACGGGGGCCACCTGCTACTGGAACACGGCGCACGACAAGGTGAGTCGCTACGGTCAAAACTTGTCGCCCGGGGTTTCGCTCACGTAGTCTCCCACACCGACCTGTCGGGTCAGGAGCGCGTGACCGAGGGTCAATGGTCCTGACGCTCAGTCACTCCAATATTTTCATCGATCAATTTTCATCGCCAACGGAAGTTACGCATGCTCAAGTTCAAGACCAGTGCCGGGGAGTTCGAAGTCGAGCTCTATGAGAAAGAAGCGCCGGAGTCCTGTGCCAACTTTTTACGCTATGTCGACGACGGTCATTTCGACGGCACGATTTTTCATCGTGTGATTCCGGGGTTCATGATTCAAGGCGGCGGATTCGCGCCCGGCATGGAACAGAAAGACACGCGCCCGCCCATTCAGAACGAAGCCACCAACGGCCTCGAAAACTTGCGCGGTACGCTCGCTATGGCCCGCACGAGCGACGTACATAGCGCGACCTCGCAGTTTTTCATCAACCTCGTCGATAACGATTTTCTGAATCATCAGCCCGGCAACTACGGCTATGCCGTATTCGGACGCGTGACCTCCGGAATGGATGTCATCGATGCCATCGCGGATGTCCCGACCACACGTCGCCGTGGACATGGTGACGTTCCTGTCGAGGACGTGGTGATCGACTCGGTCACCCGAGAGAGCGCCGCCTGAGTTTCGCTAGAGTCGGTCGTTGGCTGCTGCGCGCCGCACTGATCACGGTTGGCGCGTCGATTGCGCTCGTCGTGCTGTTGCGCTGGGTGCCGCCCCCAACGTCGGCCTTCATGATCGCAAGCCGTGCAGCCGCGTTGGCTCAAGGCGACTTTCGTTACTCGAACGTCTATGACTGGGAGCCGCTCGAGCGT
>JBIIHO010000085.1:0-7050 GCA_044235605.1 Steroidobacteraceae bacterium
TGGCGGTGATCGCCTCCGAGGACCAGCGCTTCCCGTTCCACGCCGGCTTCGATTTCGAGTCGATCCGCAAGGCCGTTCAACACAACGCGAAAAGTAAGCGAAAGCGCGGCGCCAGCACGATCTCTCAGCAAGTCGCCAAGAACTTGTTTCTTTGGTCTGGCCGAAGCTGGGTACGCAAGGGTCTCGAGGTGTACTTCACTGTACTCATCGAGACCATATGGCCGAAAGAGCGCATCCTGGAGGTCTATCTCAATATCGCGGAGTTTGGACCGGGTGCTTACGGCGTTCAGGCAGCCGCTCAAAGATTTTTCGATAAGGATGCTGCACGCCTCACGCGCCGCGAAGCAGCGACACTCGCTGCCGTACTGCCAAATCCGAAGCGGTTCCGGGCGGATCGGCCATCCAACTACATTCAAAAACGTCGCGACAGCATCATGGGGCAGATGCGGGCGCTCGGTGGCCCCTCCTTCCTGAAGCAGCTCGACGATGACGACCCGGTCGCCACGCGAAGCCGCTGAAGCCCTGAAGCTCTTTTCGACCTAGCGACCCTATCAGCCGCGGTCGTAGCCAAGATTCGGCGCAAGCCAGCGCTCAGCCTCCTCTACACTCTGACCCTTGCGTCGCGCGTAATCGTCGACCTGATCTCGATCGATCTTGCCGATGGCGAAGTAATGAGACTCCGGATGAGCGATGTACCAACCGCTCACCGCTGCCGTCGGATACATCGCGAAACTCTCGGTGAGACGGATGCCCGTGTTGCGTTCGACATCGAGCAGCTGCCAAAGCTTGCCTTTCTCGGTGTGATCCGGGCAGGCGGGATACCCCGGCGCCGGACGGATACCGCGATACTCTTCGCGGATCAGTTGCTGGTTAGTTAACTGCTCTGTGGTGTCATAGCCCCAAAGTTCACGTCGTGCACGCTCGTGGAAATGCTCCGCAGCAGCCTCCGCAAAACGATCGGCCAAGGCCTTCAGCATGATGCTCGAGTAGTCATCGTGCGCCGCTTCGAAACGCGCGACATGCTCCTCGATACCGATACCCGTCGTCACGGCAAAAGCACCGATGTAATCGCGTACTCCGCTCTCGCGCGGCGCGACGTAGTCGGAAAGACACTCGTGAGGCTGACCGGCCGGCTTGCCCTTCTGCTGGCGAAGATGATTGAGCGTCATCAAGACTTCGCGGCGATCCTCACCGGTGTAGACCTCGATGTCATCGCCCACCGAATTTGCCGGGAAGAATCCGAGCACCGCGCGAACCGACAGCCAATTACCCGCGATGATCTGCTTCAGCATGCGGCGCGCATCGGCGTAAAGGTTACTCGCCGCCTCGCCGACGATGGGGTCGGTGAGGATATCCGGGAACTTGCCCGCGAATTCCCAAGCATTGAAGAACGGCATCCAGTCGATGTAGTCGAGAAGATCGGTGAGCGGGTAATCCTCGAACACCTGTACGCCAGGACGTAACGGTGCGACAGGTCGATACGTCTGCCAATCGATGCGCCGACGATTCGCACGCGCCGCTGACAGATTTGCCTCCGGTTGTTTCACCGTCTTGCCCGCGTGCTGCTCGCGTCGGCGTTCGTGCTCTTCGGCAATTTTCGCGGCGAAGGCAGGCTTCGAGGTTGCCGTCACCAAAGATTGGCAGACGCCAACGGCACGCGAGGCGTCTTTCACATACACCACCGGCTCGCGGTACTGCGGCGCGATCTTCACCGACGTATGCGCGGGTGAAGTCGTTGCACCACCGATCAGCAAGGGCACCGAAAAACCTTGCCGCTGCATCTCACGCGCCACGTGCACCATTTCATCGAGCGATGGCGTGATCAACCCTGACAGCCCGATGATCGCAGCATTTTCGCGCCGTGCGACATCGAGAATACGCTCCGCGGGTACCATCACACCGAGATCGATGACCTCGAAATTGTTGCACTGGAGTACGACGCCGACGATGTTCTTACCGATGTCGTGCACATCACCTTTGACGGTGGCGAGTACGATCTTGCCGTTACTGCGCGCGGCACCCGACTTCTCGCGCTCGATGAACGGTATGAGATGCGCCACCGCCTTTTTCATGACTCGTGCGCTTTTGACCACCTGCGGCAAGAACATCTTGCCGGCGCCGAACAGATCACCGACGACGTTCATCCCGTCCATCAGCGGACCTTCGATCACCTTGATCGGATGATCGGCCTCGAGTCGAGCGGCCTCGGTGTCCTCGACGATGAACTCATCGAGTCCTTTGACGAGCGCGTGTTCGAGCCGTTTCGATACGGGTAGCGAACGCCACTCGAGATCAGCTTCGCGCTTCGTGCCCGCCTCACCCTTGTAGCGCCCCGCGATCGCGAGCAGACGCTCCGTGGCGTCCGTACGGCGATTGAGAATGACGTCTTCGACGGTATCGCGCAGCTCGGGCTGGATATCGGCATAGATCGCGAGCTGTCCCGCATTAACGATGCCCATATCCATGCCGGCGCGGATAGCGTGATACAGAAAAACGCTGTGCATCGCCTCGCGCACCGGGTCATTACCCCGGAACGAGAACGATACGTTGCTGACGCCGCCACTCACCATGGCGTGCGGTAGACGCTCCTTGATCAGCCGCGTCGCCTCGATGAAATCGACGCCGTAGTTCGAGTGTTCCTCGATGCCTGTCGCGACGGCAAAAATATTGGGATCGAAAATGATGTCTTCGGGCGGGAAGCCGACTTTCTTGGTCAGCACTTCGTACGAACGCGAGCAGATCGCAACCTTCCGCTCGATACTGTCGGCCTGACCTTGTTCATCGAAGGCCATGACGACTACCGCAGCACCGTAGGCCCGCACTTTTTTCGCCTGATCGATGAACGCCGTCTCGCCTTCCTTCAGGCTGATCGAATTGACGATGGCCTTGCCTTGCACACACTTGAGACCCGCCTCGATGATTGTCCACTTCGAGGAGTCGATCATCACCGGCACACGAGCGATATCGGGCTCGGAGGCGACGAGATTGAGGAAGCGAACCATGGCCGCTTCGGAGTCGAGCATGCCCTCATCCATGTTCACGTCGATGATCTGGGCACCCGCTACGACCTGCTGTCGTGCGATGTCGACGGCGGCCGCGTAATCATTGGCCTCGATGAGTTTGCGGAACTTGGCCGAGCCCGTAACGTTGGTTCGCTCGCCCACGTTTACGAACAAGGTCTCCTCACTGATGTTGAGCGGCTCGAGGCCCGAGAGGCGACACTTCACGTCCACCTTGGCTCGCTGGCGCGGCTTCACGCCCCGCACAGCCTCCGCGATCAGTCGAATGTGATCGGGCGTCGTGCCGCAGCACCCACCTACGATGTTGAGTAGTCCCGACTGCGCAAACTCCGCAAGTATCGCTGCAGTTTGCTCCGGCGTTTCGTCGTATTCGCCGAAGGCGTTAGGCAATCCCGCGTTCGGGTAGGCGCAGACATAGCGGTCGGAAATGCGAGAAAGCTCGGCGACGTACGGCCGCATATCCGAAGCCCCGAGCGCGCAATTGAGGCCGATGGCGAAGAGTTCGCCGTGGCGCACCGAATTCCAGAATGCCTCGGTGGTCTGACCCGAAAGCGTACGCCCCGACGCGTCGGTGATCGTTCCCGACACCATCACGGGAAGATCGATGCCGAGCTCCTCCTGCACCTGCCGCACGGCGAAGAGCGCCGCTTTGGCGTTCAGGGTGTCGAACACGGTTTCGATCAACAGAATATCGGCTCCGCCTTGCACGAGCGATCGCGCAGCCTCTGCGTAGGCGATAACGAGCTGATCGAAGTTGACGTTACGCGCACCCGGATCATTGACGTCCGGTGAAATCGAGGCAGTGCGATTGGTCGGCCCGAGTGTTCCGGCAACGAAACGCGGTGAACCGGTTGCTGCAGCAACCTCGTCGGCTATCTCGCGTGCGATGCGTGCGGCACGGTAGTTGAGCTCCGGAACGAGCGCTTCCATGCCGTAATCGGCTTGCGCCACGGTAGTCGAGTTGAAGGTATTGGTCTCGACGATGTCCGCACCGGCCTCGAAGTAGGCACGGTGAATGGCGGCGACGATTTCCGGCTGAGTCAGCGTGAGTAGGTCGTTGTTGCCACGGATATCTCGACCGTAATCTCGGAATCGCTCGCCGCGATAACCGGCTTCATCGAGCTTGTGACGCTGGATCATCGTGCCCATCGCACCGTCGATCAGCAGGATTCGCTCCTCGATGAGTTCGCGCAGCTTACGGAGGCGCTTTTCGCGTGCTTTGACGTCGACGGCTACCACCGAATAGGGCGAAGCCTTCGCACTCACGGCCCGATCATCGAGCGATTGAAGCGATTCCGCATGCGACAGGTGCGGCAGATGCGTCGGACAACAACTCATGGTCAGGCTCCGGAAGTCTGCGGACGCAAGCCGAGCGCATGACAAATGGCATATGTCAGCTCGGCACGGTTAAGCGTGTAGAAGTGGAATTCGTTGACGCCGTGCCGGCGCAAACGCGACACCTGCTCGATGGCCACGTTGGCTGCGATGAGTCGACGAGTGTCAGGATCATCATCGAGTCCGGCAAAACGCTCGGCCAGCCAGCTCGGGATCTTGGCGCCGCAGCGCGCGGCGAACCGCGTGACTTGCGGAAAACGTGTGATCGGCAGAATACCCGGCACGATACTGATACCGATCCCGGCCGCGACACAGCGGTCTCGAAAGCGCAGATAGTCATCGGTATCAAAGAAAAATTGCGTGATCGCTCGCGTGGCACCGGCGTCGACCTTACGGCGGAAATTCTCCAGATCGTCCTCTGCAGAGCGCGCCTCGGGATGCATCTCGGGATAGGCTGCGACCGAGATATCGAAATCGGCCACCGAACGCAGTCCTGCAACGAGATCAGCGCCATAGGCGAAGCCATCCGGATGAGGCTCGTATTGCGTAACGCCCTGCGGCGCATCACCACGCAACGCCACGATGTGACGAATACCCTCATCCCAATAACGACGCGCGATGTCGAGCACTTCCCCGCGCGGTGCGCCGACGCAAGTGAGATGCGGTGCGCCGGTCAGTGCAGTCTCGGACTGAATTCTTTTGACGAGCGCGTGCGTACGATCGCGCGTCGAGCCGTCAGCGCCGTAGGTCACCGAGACGAAGCGCGGCGCAAGTGGAGCAAGACGCTGCACCGACTGCCACAACGTGGCCTCCATCGCGGCGTCGGCAGGAGGAAAAAACTCGAAGGAGACACGTATCGGTTCGGCGGACATGAGCAAGCTCCTAAGCGAATACGGCGGTATCAGCCGCGAACAGCAGCGGATTGAGAGATCGCGGGGTTGATTGGGGATCGCGTGGGTCGCACCCGACCGCGAACGACTAGGACGTGACGACCTTCTGCCTCGACGGGCGCAATCGCCAAACAATCGATGCCGCAATCCGCGAGTAGCGCTCGCAAGCGGGTCGGCGGAGAGCCCTGCTCTTCGAGCAGATCGTAGGGGACGACGCACCAGAGCACGCCCGAATCACCGAGTCGCGCGCGTGCGCGCTGCAGCAACGCGGGGAGCTGTTCGACTTCGCGCAGTTCGTCCGGTAGCGGCGCTTCGAGACACACATCAAAGATTCCGCCGTTACGAACCTCGCCGCTCGTCAGCACCTCGGCCTGAAAGCCCTCAGCCTCGAGCCAGGACTGCAATACGTTTTTTTCGGGCTTCGAGGCCGCTCGCAGCGTGACGCGAGGCGAACTCCCCGCGGCTGCCCGGCGCTCGTCATCATGTAGCAGCGACTCGAGAACCTCGCGATGCTGGCTACGTACGAGCACTCGTGCGCCGACGATGTCGCGCGAGAACTCACTCCCCAGTGCACCCCGCAGACTGCGCCCGAGTCGACTCGTCACCACCCAGTCGGCTGCCGAGCCCCGTAGGCTCGCCCGCGCGCCGGCCTCGATGGCATGCAGACGCGCTCTCGCCTCGCGCAAAGCTGCATCGTCGGGCGCGAGCCGCGAGAGCAGTAAGCCGAGGAGATCCGCAGAGAAACCCGACTCAGTGGCGGGCTGATACTCCACGCGCTGACCGCGACGAACCCGTCGCAACAAACCCGCTTGCGCAAGTTGCTTCAAATGTCGCGAGACATTCGGCTCGCTATCGGAGGTGGCCGCAGCGAGTTCCGAAACGCTCGTCGGTCGATCGGCACAGAGCCGAAGCAAACGCAGACGCGCGGCATCAGCGACAGCGCGGAGCGCCCGCGACATCGTCTCGGCATCGGCTTTAGTTTCGGAATTTCTCAACATTGCAATTATCCTACCCTCTAGACGGCCCTACTCACAAAAGTTACATTCGCAACAGTTTCAGTTGTAACTAAAGGCGGGACCATGAACGCGGTACCCAAAGACGCACCCCACGCCAATCCGATGGGGCTCGATGGCTTCGAATTCGTCGAGTTCGCATCGCCCGACCCGGCCCTACTCGATCAGGTCTTCAAGCCACTCGGATTCGAGCCCGTCGCCCACCACCGATCCAAGGACGTCACCCTCTACCGTCAGGGCGCCATCAATTTCATCGTCAACCGCGAAAAACGCAGTCAGGCGGGCTATTTCGCCGAGGAACATGGCCCTGGCGCCTGCGGCATGGCGTTCAGAGTCCACGACGCGCAGAAGGCGTATGCCCGAGCGCTCCAACTCGGCGCTCAGCCGATCGACCTGCCGACCGGGCCCATGGAGTTGCGCCTTCCCGCCATCCGCGCGATCGGCGGAGCTGCCCTGTATCTCATCGATCGCTACGACGATGGCGCAAGCATTTACGACATCGACTTCGAGTGGCTCCCCGGCGTCGATCGACATCCTCAAGGGGTGGGCCTACAGCTCATCGATCATTTGACGCACAACGTCTATCGCGGACGCATGGCGCATTGGGCGGCGTTCTACGAACGCCTGTTCAATTTTCGCGAGATCCGCCACTTCGATATTCACGGACAACACACCGGTCTTCAGTCTCGGGCGATGACGGCACCCGACAACAAGATCCGTATTCCGCTCAACGAAGAAGGCGGCCAGGGCGGCGGGCAGATCGAGGAATACTTGCTGCGCTTCAATGGCGAG
>JBIIHO010000122.1:0-5254 GCA_044235605.1 Steroidobacteraceae bacterium
AGCTCGTTCCAAAGCCTTCGTACCGCCCAAGTCCTCGACGGGCGTATCGAGTATTTCGAACACACTCGCCCCGGCCGCGATGCCCTGCTGCAGAGGGCCAAAAACTTGTACGAGTCGACGGAGCGGCGCCGTGAGCAGCAAGAGCGCCGTGAGAAAAGCCATGAACTCGTCGACGCGCATTTGCGCATTGAAGACCTGACGAATCGACACGAACAACACGCCCGCAAGACCGAGCGAGGCGATGATCTGTACCACCGGGTTGGCGAGCGCACGCGCGCCGATCAATCGCATATTGCTATGCCGGTTACGCTCATTTGCCTCGGCGAAGATCGCTTCTTCGTAATGCTCGGCGTTGAAGCTCTTGATGACCTTGTGACCATCGAGCGCCTCTTTGGCGACGCGAGTGACGTCACCCATCGACGCCTGAATGCGTGCACTGTAACGACGGAACGAGCGGTTGATGTGCTGGATCAACCAAGAGATCGGCGGCGCCAGAACGAGCACGAGCGCTGCGAGCTGCCAGTTGTACCAGAGCAGCATCGCTACGAGAGCGATGATGGTGAGCGTGTCGCGTATCAGAACCGTGACGGCATTCGTCGTGGCCTCGGCGACGAGCTCGATGTTGTACGTGAGGCGCGACAGCAGCCCGCCGGTGGTCGCGGCCTCGAAATGACGCGTGGGTAAGCGCAGGTAGTGAGAAAAAAGTTCAGCTCGAAGCGACTTAATGATCTGTCGCCCCACCCAGCCCGGAAAATAATTGGAGACGTAGTCGCCGAGACCCCGAGCGACGAAGAGCGCGATGGCTCCGAGAGGAATCGCCCAAACGATACGAGGGTCGGGCTCGACGAAAGCCCCTCCCAAAAACCGCTGTACAAGGTACGCGAGCGCGGCGTCGGTCGCAGCGAAGAGCGCCATGCCGAGCACGCCGATGAGGAACATGCCGAGATGGGGCCGCGCGTACCCGAGTAACCTGCGGTACACCTTGGACGCGTCGGCGATTTCGACCGGCCGTTGGCTCAAGGGCTGGGCATGTCCTACATGGCGTCGGCGATCCCCGACGTAACTGACCCGGGATGATACCGCCATAGGGGGTCTCCCTGCAGGAGAGCATGCCGTAGCCAGCGCGGCGGGAGTCCACGGCGCAGATGCAGGGTCACGGCACCCTGCGCCGCTGTCGATACCACCCGAGAGGGATCTACGCGCCAATGCAGCGCGATACGCGCGAGTCGATCAGGATCTGCCTTGCCACCCGGAATCATGATCCACTGCGCATCGACCGCATCGACGAACTCCGAACTGACCGCAGCAACGGAGCCACGACGGGGCGTGACGATCACGGTCGATCGCAGCCGGCGCTCCGCAGCCTCGGCCTGCGCGGCGAGCTCGGCCGATTCGGCAGCATCCAGGCGATCGGCGATCAAAAAAGACGGATCGCCTCCGAAGTCGATACGCAGTGCGCACGATCCGCCGGGCCGTCCGAACGACTCGAACTCGACGCTATCCCAACGCCATCGAGTGTCGGAGGAACAGGGCTCCACGCGACGGTGGGCGCCCGGCCATTCACCACCGCCGATCACGCGATCGACGGGCAAGGCGGCCAGTAACCGCGCCGCGCCCGCAGCGCGTTGTGCATGTGAACCACTGAGCACGAGTCGGTCGACCTTTGAAACTCCGAACGACTGCAATGCAGGAACGACCAATCGCTCTGTGGAGCGCCCTTCGCTCGCGTAGCTCTCGCCCGTGTCGTAAACGAGCACATGCTGCCGTGTGCGCACGATGAGCGCGGTCCCCTCGCCCGCATCGAGCAGCGTCATCATCACTTCACCGTCCGCCGGACGCTCAAAGCCGAGCATGGGTACCCATGCGACAGGGTTCACCTGAATCGCGGCATAGGGGTGCGCGGCGACCGCGACAAGCAGAGGCCAGAGCCACTCGTGCACGCGTTCTCCGATCCACCATAGCGGCTTGGTGAGCGGTGCCGCGACGGCACCGACCAACCCACCGATCAGCGCGATGGGCACAAGCACGAACGAAAAGACGGGGATGGCGGCGAAGTTGACCAGTAGACCTGCAATCGAAAAACTCGAGAACCACAGCATCGTGATGGGCAGCAATGCGAGGCTGACGCGCCACTGAGTACGAAGCGTGTCCAGGAACCACGCGCGAAAGCCCTTACCTTGCGAGTCTCCTGCTGCGATCAGCGTGGCCATCGCGACAAACGAAAGCCAAAATCCCGACGAAAGCGGCGCGAACGGATCGATGAGTAGAACGGCGATGGCGGCGAGGCCGAGAACGTCGAAACCGGAATGCACTCGCCCCGAGAGCCTCAGCGCCCACCACACCGCGAGCATCACGACGGTACGCTGCGCGGGGATACCGAACCCCGCGAGCGCGGCATACGCCACCGCGGCAGGAACGCCGAGCAACGCCGCAAAGGTCTCACGATCGATGCGCATTACGAGTCTAGGCACTCTCGTCCAAACTTTTCGAGCGAGCGCAGCGACGACCCAGCAGAACAGCGTGACGTGCATTCCGGAGATGGCGACGAGATGCGTCGTACCGGTGTCGCTGAACACCCGCCATTGCTCGCGACTCACCTCGCCTGTCGCACCCACCGCAAGACCGGCAAATAGCGCCGAGGCATCGCGATCGACGACGACTTGTCGAATGCGACGAACGATCTGCTCACGCAACGCAAGTAGCCCCGCACGCTGCGGCGCCACCTGACGAGCGCCCGCGAACGGCAACACCACGGCCCGCGCCTGCACGCGATCGCGAAAAAACTCTCGTTGCTCATCGAACCCGCCCGGGTTGGTGTTGGCGCGCGGCACACTGAGTTGTAATAACAAGAGCCAACGCTCTGTCGCACGCGGTAGCGGCGCGGCGGGCTCGTTCCAACTCACTCGCGCTCGCAGCGTTCGCTGCAACGAGGCCGGCGACTCGATGAAGAGCTCAGCGTCGAATTCGATGCCGGTCGTCGTGCGCCGCACGAGCGAGTCGATTTGCACTTCGGCAATTACACGCTGCCCCTGATCGGCCGGCGACCAGCGCTGCGCTAATTGGTCGAGCGAGATGAGTAAGGTGACGAAGGCCGCGCCCGCACCGATACCGAGGGCGATGAACGGCACTCGCAGACGGAAAAAGAACGAGATTGCAAACGCGGCGATCGCAAGTAGAGCCATCGCGATGAAGGTGTACAGCTCCGGTCGGAGCGGTCCGAAAAGCACCGCCATCACACCCAGCAACGTCGCAAGACCGGCGACGGTACTGCTACAGTTGCGCCCCGCGATGCTTCGAAACACGATCCGTCAACTCAGTAGGAAGGTGCAGGCCTCGCGCGACCGCTGGTTCGCGCGCCCCTTCGCGCATGTATTCATTGACCCGCGTCTTTGGTCGATGCAGCGTCGCAGCATCACCGCCGCCTTCGGCGTCGGGCTCTCGATCTGTTTTATTCCGTTACCGATACACATCCCGCTCGCCTTCATTCTGGCGATGCTTCTGCGACTGAATGTGCCGACGATCATTGGTACGGTGTTCATCGTGAATCCCCTCACCGTCGTGCCGATCTATTACCTCGCCTACCTCACCGGTCGATTCGCTCTCGGCCAAGCCCCGAGAAATTTCCGCTTCGAACTGAGCTGGGATTGGCTGCAAAACGGGCTCGGCCCGGTCTGGAAGCCGTTCTTGCTCGGCTGTCTGATTTGCGGAGTGGTATTCGGTCTCGTCGGCTGGCTGGTACTGGACCGCGTCTGGCAAGCGCGCGTACGCAAGAAATACCGAACGCGGAGCGGCCGCTCAAACCTCTGAACTCGCCTCTTTGCCCTGATTCGGGCTAAGGACTATTCGACGAGCCGACCTTCGGTCAGCGTCAATACGCGGTCCATGCGCGCCGCCAAGCGCGCATCGTGCGTCACGATCACGAGCGTCGTGCGTCGATCACGATTGAGTCTAAGCATGAGCTCGAAGACCTGCTCAGCATTGCGTCCATCGAGATTGCCAGTCGGCTCGTCGGCAAGTACGAGCGCCGGTTCCGTTACGAGCGCCCGAGCGACGGCGGCGCGCTGACGCTCACCCCCTGAGAGCTGATGAGGGCGATGCGAAAGCCGGCTGCCGAGACCCACCTCTTCGAGAATCACGCTGGCGCGAGATTTTGCTTCAGCCGTCGCCATGCGACGAACGAGCAAGGGCATCGCCACGTTCTCGAGCGCGCTGAACTCAGGCAGGAGGTGGTGAAACTGGTAGATAAATCCTATCGTGCGGTTACGCAGCGCGCTGCGCTCGATTTCATTGAGCACGTGCAGGTCGCGTCCGTCGATGCGAACGCTGCCGAGCGTCGGCCGGTCGAGACCCCCCAGAATCTGCAGCAAGGTCGTCTTGCCCGAGCCTGAGGCACCGACGATCGCGACACACTCCCCCCGCTGCAAACGCAGATCGAGGCCATCGAGTACGCGCAGAGTCGACGTCCCTTCGCGAAACTCCCGAACGACGCCTTCGGCTTCGAGTACGACTTCACTCATGACGCAACGCCTCCGCAGGCTGGGTACGCGATGCTCGCCAGGCGGGATACAGCGTGGCGAGCGCACAGAGTGCGAATGCGACACCGCAAACGCGCGCGACATCCGACACTTCGACGTAAGCGGGTAAGTCCGTCATGAAATACACCTTCGCATCCATGAACTGTACGCCGAAGAGACCTTCGATGCCCCGAACGATACTCTCGACGTTCTCGGCGAGCAGGATACCAAGTGCGGCGCCGGCGATCGTTCCGGCAAGACCGATCAACACCCCTTGCACGGCGAAGGTACGCAGGATATCCCCAGGGGTCGCCCCGAGCGTACGCAGCAAAGCGATATCACCCTGCTTTTCTTTGACGATCATGACGAGCGTCGAGACGATGTTGAATGCCGCAACCCCCACGATGATGAGCAGAATGACGAACATCATCCCTTTGGTGAGCTCGATAGACTGGAAAAAGTTGGCGTGGTTACGCGTCCAGTCGCTGACGTAATACCCGCCACCTAGCGCCAACGCGAGCTCACGCACCACCTCAGGCGCTCGCCCAGGGTCTTCAAGTGCGAGACGTATACCCGTCACGTCGTCACCCAGCCGATAGAGGCGCGCGGCATCATTGATGTGCATCAGCGCGAGCCCCCGATCGAACTCGTACATGCCGGACTCGAACGTACCAATGACTTTCACTCGGCGCATCCGCGGAACGACCCCTTCAGGCGTCGCACTACCCTCCGGGACGATG
>JBIIHO010000123.1:0-5252 GCA_044235605.1 Steroidobacteraceae bacterium
GAGGCAGATGCCAAGAACAGGACAAGTCAGCGAACGAATTGCTGGCAAGAGATCGTAATCGTTGAGCTGCGCCATGATCGTCGAGGCGTTGCCGACGCCGGGGAGAACGACGTGACCCGCAGCGCGGATTCGCGCAGCGTCGTGTGATACGACCGCTTCGACCCCGAGACGCTCGAAGGCGTAGCCGACCGAAGCGAGATTGGCCCCGCCGGAGTCGATGATGATCACCTCGTTCGGGTCGGTCACAGAACGCCCTTCGTGCTCGGAAGATCTACGCCGTCTTGACGAATAGCCATTCGAAGCGCGCGGCCGACCCCTTTGAAGCAGGCTTCCACCTGATGATGTGTGTTGTCGCCTGTGATCGACACATGGAGGGCAGCACCCAGTGCGTCGGCCAAGGATCTGAAGAAATGCGGGACCAGCTCAGTGGGCAGGCCGCCCACCTGATCGCGTCCAAATCGACCCTCGAAAACACTGTAGGCGCGCCCCGACAAGTCGATGGCGACCTGAGCTCGCGCCTCATCCATCGGCAGGAGAAAGCCGTAACGTTGGATGCCGCGCTTGTTCCCAAGGGCTTTACGTAAAGCCTCGCCCAACGCCAGGGCGCAATCCTCGATGGTGTGATGTTCGTCGATATGCAGATCGCCCTCGCACTTTAGAGTTAGGGCAAAGCCGCCATGCTTTGCGATCTGTTCGAGCATATGATCAAAGAACCCGATGCCCGTGGAGACCTCCGTTGGGCCTTCGAGATCAAGATTTACCGATACGGCGATACGCGTTTCGCGGGTGACTCTTTCGACGGTTGCCTTACGGGCAAGCAGTGTGTTCACAATTCCCGGCCAGCGGGTTTCGAGTGGACCCGTGAGCGAGAACCGCATTGGGTGAACACCAAGATTATTTGCAAACTCAATGTCGGTATCGCGATCGCCTACCATCGCGCTCGTCTCCAGATCGACGCCGTTCGCTTTGATCCACGCATCTACCAGCGCGGTCTTGGGTTTTCGGCAATCGCAACCATCATCGCGCCGATGTGGACATATGAACACTTCATCGAACGTAATGCCTTGGGAGCCGAACGTATCGAGAATGAAGCGCTGTGGGATTTCAAAGTTATCGGTAGGGAACGACGATGTTCCGAGCCCATCCTGATTGGTCACCATCACGAGTCGAAATCCTGCCGCTTGTAATCGCTCGAGAGCTGCAAAGACTCCGGGTACGAAGCGGACTTTCGAGAGTGCATCGACTTGTTCGTCTGCAGGCTCTTCGATGAGCGTTCCATCCCGATCGATAAAGAGTACTTTCATGGAGTTAGGCTCCCGATCGAAGTCGAACTCAAGACCTCGATGATGCGATCGTTCTGTTGAGATGTGCCAATGGTGATTCGGATTGCCTCGCCGAGCGATGCACGCCCCGTGAAGTCCCGCACGAGGATTCCGATATCCTTTAGTCGGGATAAAACGGCCTTCGAGTCTCGTGTCCGTAACAATAAAAAGTTACTGTCACTCGGGTACACCGTCTCTATCAAGGGTGAGCTCAATAATCGGCTCGCTACTCGATGCCTTTCGGCTAAAGTGGTTGCGATTCTTGATTGGATTACCGATTTTGATGCGATATTCAGTACCCGAATCGCCTCGTCGATACTGCCACTCGAGATCGCATACGGCGGGATGATCTTCCTTAGTAGGTTGATCACGGACGGTTGTGCGATCACTGCGCCGATTCGCGCCCCGGCCAAGCCATAAGCCTTGGAGAGCGTGCGAAGAACGACTAATTGCGGATAACTCGTACACTTCGTGATCCAGGATGGCGCCTCAGAGAATTCCGCATAGGCTTCATCGATCACGACGACGCATCGATTCCTTGAGTAATCGAGTAGCGCGCCAATATCCGATGACTTCAGTAGATTGCCGGTCGGGTTGTTCGGTGAACAAAGCCAAAGAATTTTCGCGCCTGAATCGATGGCAGATTTGATCATCGGCAGGTTAAGTTGGAACTCTCGTGTCAGCGGAGCCTCAATGACACGAGCGCCCTGCGTAGCCGCAGCCACGGAGTACATTCCGAAAGTTGGCGGGCAGACAATAACGGAGTCCTGCCCCGCTTCACAAAATGCTCGAGTTAGAAGGTCGATACCCTCGTCGCTGCCCCTCGTCACCAGAAGATCGGAACTCGCGACTCCATAGTTTGCAGCTAAGGCTTCTATCAATGCCCTCGGCTGCGGTTCCGGATATCGATTGAGTGCGAGGCGCTCGCCATCCGGGTCGATCGGCGGTGGCCAAGGCGACTCGTTGGCGTGCAAGCGCTCAAAACGCGAGTCCCAATGCGCGTGCTCGTAGGCTCGCAATGACGCGATGGCGGGGCGGGCAAGTTTGATTACAGCCTCGTCAGGCTGAATCGAGGTGCGCTCGGCACTATCTGATGTTCGAAGTGCCTCGAGGCGAACATCGACCGCGAGTGCGTGCGCGTCCAATCCCTCAAGGCGAGCAAGGGTGCTTGCGGTTGGTCCGAGATCTCGTAATCCCTCGCGTGAGAGTTCCTGAACCGTAATACGACGTTGAAAGTCGGACACCGATAAGCCGCTGTAAGCTCTGGCGTAACCGTAGGTCGGCAACACGTGATTGGTGCCAGAGCAGTAATCGCCCATCGGTTCCGGACTCCACGCGCCGAGGAACACAGAGCCCGCTGCACGAATACGTTCGATCCATCGACGAGGTTCCGCGATCTGGAGAATGAGATGCTCTGGGGCGTAGTCGTTAGAGATCTCGATGGCTTTATCGAGAGAGGGGACGATGACAATTCGACTTCGAGCAAGTGATTGATCGAGGATGTCGCCCCGAGATAATGACCGGCGGAACTCGAGAGCGCGCTTACGCACTTGCTCGGCTAACTCACGTGAAGTGGTCACCAATATGGCCTGCGAGAGCGGATCGTGCTCGGCCTGAGCGAGAAGATCCGAGGCGACGAACGCGGGATCCGCCGATTCGTCGGCGATGACAAGCACTTCGGAGGGGCCCGCGGGTAGATCGAGCGCCGCTCCCTCTGGGTCGCCCGATACCAGTTGCTTCGCCGCAGTGACCCAGGCTGAGCCCGGACCGAAAATCTTGTCTACCTTGGGAATGGTTGCCGTGCCATAGGCCATCGCTGCAATCGCTTGCGCCCCGCCGATCGCAAAAATTTCCTCGATGCCGCAGAGTCGAGCGGTGGCCAGAATGACAGGGTCAATGCGTCCGCCCTGAGTGCCTGGCGAGCACACGATCCGCCGCGCGCAACCTGCTATGGAAGCCGGTACCGCGGACATGATCAAGGCGGACGGTAACGGTGCGCTCCCTCCGGGAACGTACAAGCCGACGGCTTCCATTGGGCGAAAGATTCGTTCGCAACGGACGCCCGGTGTCGTCTCGATTGAAAGCGGGGGAACAACCTGTGCCGAATGGAAACGGCGAACGTTATCGATGGCGCGCTGCAGGGCGGCGAGAGCTTCGCGACCGACGGAGGCTACGGCGTCGTCGATTTCCGTGGTCGGGACACGGAGGTTGATCGGTGCGCCCCCGTCGAAACGCTGTGCGTAATCAAGTAGCGCGGTGTCACCTTCTTTTCTGACGCGTGCGATCGTCTCACGCACCAGCGAGAGAACGTTATCGCGGTGATCCATCGCAGGTCGTGATAAAGCTGCGCGGCGCTCGGCGTCGTTAAGCGAGGCGTACTCGAAAATCGGCAACATCATGTGAGCATTTTTTCGACAGGTAGGACGAGCAACGAGCTTGCGCCGGCAGCCTTTAGCGCTTCGAGCGTTTCCCAGAAGACGTTTTCTCGGCACACCGCATGGACGGCAACTTTGTCATCGCTCCCCTCGAGCGGCATGATCGTCGGGGATTCGCTTCCAGGGAGCAGGCTTCTGATGGCGGGCAACGCCGCTCGCGGGGCGTGCAACATGATGTATTTACTCTCGCGTACCTGCTGGACGCCGTCGATTCGCATGAGCAGTCGATCGACCCAATCCGATTTTTCTTTGGGGAGTTTGACGGGCGTTCGGACGAGAACGGCGTGACTTTCGAGTATGACGTCGACCTCGCGAAGACGATTGGCTTCTAGCGTTGATCCAGTAGAAACCAGATCGCATATCGCGTCGGCCCTGCCGAGCCTGGGTGCAATCTCCACAGCACCGGAAAGCGTGACGATCTCGGCTTTAATCGCTCGATCGGAGAGCCACTTCGCCAGAGCGTGCGGATAGGTCGTGGCGAGTCGCTTTCCGGATAGCGAGGACGGTCCATCCCAATTGAACTCCTCGGGTACGGCTATGGAGAGGCGGCAACGACCGAAATCTAGTGAGCGAAGAATCTCGAACTGGGCAGAGTGACCGCGCGCGGCGAGCTCAAGCCTCTTCTCTTCGATAACATTCAGTCCGACTAAACCCAGATCGCAGACGTCCTCTTCGACGAGGTCTGGGATGTCATCGTCGCGCACGAAGAGCAAGTCGAGCGGCATGTTTTCGCCGAAGCCGAGGAGTTGATCCTTGGCGCGAGAGAACTTCAAGCCGCAGCGGACCAAGAGGTCGGTGGACAGCTCGGTCAAGCGACCGGATTTCTGCACTGCAAGCTTGAGACGTAAAGGCTTGTCCATGATTGTCTCTCAACGACCGGTTACGTTGGATGCCTTGCTGCTTGCGACTCGACGCGCAGCGATGTCGTAACCGCCGTTCCCTGCACCGACGTATCTCGCGACCCGGGTGATCGTGGTGACGCTTACCCCGGTCTGCTTATGAATTTCACGATAGGGAAGGCCTCGTTCGAGCCACTCCACCACGGCCCATCGGTCGGACATGGCTTGGAGTTCGGCGGGTGTGCAGAGATCTCTAAAAAATGCGCGGCACTCGTCGATCGAGCGCAGGGTGAGGATGGCCTGATAAAGGCTTCGTTCCGCCTTGGCTTCCTGTCTTGGCGATTGCCGGGTGTGGGTTTTCATGGGTGCGTTGCCGGTTGTTATGACGTACTAATGTTTTAGTACGTTAAAACATTGTAACGGTTTTGGCAACTGGATCGTTGACTTGACACCCCGCCGAGATTATTCTCCCGAGGCTCATCGAGACCGGCTGAGGGAAAGGCCCAGCGACGCCGGGGCAACCGCCAGAGCCCGCCAGCTCTGGGCAAGGTGCCAACTCCGCGATTCCCCGTAGGGGAGCGTCAGATGAGCGTTCTTGAGGCTTGCACGACGATGTCCACTGCTCAAAACCCGGGTACTGCTTCGTGTTCCGCCGA
>JBIIHO010000124.1:0-5246 GCA_044235605.1 Steroidobacteraceae bacterium
TGGCAACGTCTACGTCGAGGAACGGACTATCGACGTGCATATCCGTCGCCTGCGCAAGGCACTCGAGGAATTCGGGTACGATCGCATGGTGCAGACGGTGAGGGGTGCGGGTTACCGCTTTTCGACCCACTCGGAGTGACGTTGCTCAGGAATCCGTTCGAAGACTGGGGGTTCGCCCTCTGGCGTGTGCTGCTCGTGGCCGGTATCGGAGCCCTGGTGGGGCTCTTCGTGGGTCACCTGTGGTGGGGCATCGCCGGAGCGCTCGCGCTCGAGCTCGCGCGACAGCTTGCCAACCTCAATGATTTCTTAGATTGGATGCGACGCCGCAATCAGCGGGATCCGCCGGATGCGGGGGGTCGCTGGGGCGATGCGGTGTCGCTCGTCTCGCGTCTGCATCGACGCAAGCAGTTTCACAAACAGCGCATCTTGCGGCTCTTTCGGGAGCTTCGACGATCGACGGCCTCGATGCCGGATGGTGTCGTTGCGCTCAATGCCGATCGGGAAATTCTTTGGTTCAACCGGAAGGCGGCAGAGCTGTTGGGGCTGCGCCGTAAAACCGATTTCGGCATCAACCTCGCGAGCCTGCTACGGGTGCCGGAGTTTGCGCGCTACCTCGAGAAAGGTGAGTTTGGTACGAGCCTGCGCATCAAGCCGCGTATCGGTGAGCCGACGTGTCTCGAGTTTCAGGGCGCACCGTATGGCGAGGGGCAGCTCTTCTTGCTCGTGCGCGATGTCACGCGGCAGGCGCAGCTCGAGACCATGCGCAAAGATTTCGTGGCCAATGCCTCGCACGAACTGCGCTCGCCGCTCACGGTGATTGCGGGTTACCTCGAGACGCTCTCGCACGGCGATGATTTACCCGAAGATCTTCGCGGCCCCATTCAAGAGATGCGTCGGCAGTCCGAACGCATGACGGCGATCGTGTCGGATCTGCTCGAGCTCTCGCGTCTCGAGGCGAGCGACGAGCAAGTGGTTGGGCAGCCGATCGATGTGGCTGCGCTGCTCGCGGTATTGCGCAAAGATTTGGTCGCGCGGGATGCGGGCAAGCACGAAGTGTCGGTGTCGATCGAGGCGCCCGAGGGGCTCATGGGCGACACTGGGCTGATTCACTCGGCGTTTTGGAATCTTGCGGACAACGCGGCCAAGTACACCCCGGCGGGCGGCAAGATCATGTTGCGCTGGTGGGTCGATGAACTCGGCGGGCATTTTGCCGTCTCAGACACGGGGCCCGGCATTTCTCCTGAGCATTTGCCGCGGCTCACGGAGCGGTTTTATCGGGTCGACCCCGGTCGTGCGCGCGACACGGGTGGTTCGGGTCTTGGGCTTGCGATCGTGCGTCACGTGCTGCAACGGCACGGCGCCGAGCTCAAGATCGAGAGCGAGGAGGGGCGGGGCAGTACATTTGCCTGTCACTTTCCGCGGGCACGCTTGGTGCGTGAACCCATCGCAATGATGGACGACAGCGGCTATTCTCGCGCAGACGAATCTTGAACGGATTTTTTTAGGGGTTGCTCACCATGGATACAGCGGAACTCTCGCAGCACATTTCGCGCCGGTTCAACGAGGACCTCGAGCGCGTACGTAGCCAGGTGCTCACCATGGGTGGTTTCGTGGAGCAGCAGCTCGCGAAGGCTGTCTCGGCGCTCGTCGAGGGTGACAGCACGCTCGGTGAGACCGTCGCGCGCGATGATTTCGAAGTGAACCGCATGGAAGTGTCGATCGACGAGGAGTGCTCGCGCATTCTCGCCACTCGCGCCCCGGCGGCGAGCGACCTGCGCCTCATCGTGGCGATCATCAAAGCCATCACCGACCTCGAACGTATGGGCGATGAGTGCGAGAAGATCGGTTACATCGCCTCGCGACTCGCCACGCAAGAGCGGCCGACCAACAAATACCGCGAGATCAAGCACCTCGGTCGCGTAGTGCAGAACATGGTGCACGACTCGCTCGACGCGTTTGCACGCATGGACGCTGAGGCCGCGCTCAGGGTGGCCCGACAGGATCGAGTGGTTGATGAGGAGTACGAGGCGATTCAGCGTCAGTCGATCACGTTCATGATGGAAGACCCGCGCAATATCCGTCGCGCTCTCGATGTGATGTGGGTGGTTCGCGCCATCGAGCGCATTGGCGATCACGCCAAGAATATCTGCGAGTACGTCATCTTCATGGTGCACGGCAAAGATATTCGCCACGTGCGCCTCGAAGACGTCGAAGCCGAGCTCGCCAAGCGTGGGGCCAAAACTTGACCGACGGAGTGGGTACAGGCGGAATTCTCGCGCGCCTGTTTAACGATCGACGGCTTGGTAATTTTGCGGGCTTTCTCGCCTGCGCAGGTCTCATGGCTTATGCGCTCTTCGCCGAGCACGTACTCGGGTTCGAGCCTTGCCCGCTCTGCATTTTCCAGCGTGTCGGCGTCATCGCTCTCGGGGTGATGTTTCTGATCGCCGCGGCGCACAACCCGAGCAGTGTGCGCGGCGCGCGCGTGTACGGTGTGTTGTTGCTGTTGGTCGCGGCGTTTCCAGGGTATGTCGCGGGTCGCCATGTGTACATCCAAAGTTTGCCCTTCGGCTCGGTGCCTTCGTGCGGTGCGAGCCTCGATTACATGATGGACATGTTTCCTTTCACGACCGTGCTGCACAAAGTGCTCTTCGGTGCAGGCGAGTGTCAGACGATCGATTGGTCGTTCCTCGGGCTCGCGATGCCGGCGTGGGTGCTCATCAGCGTGATCGTCCTCGCAGCGTGGGCGGTATCCGTGAATTTGCGCGGCCACTCGCGTTCGCCGATGTCTTGAGTGTCGATGCAATAAGCCTGTAATACACCGACCGTATCGTTCCGGGCATGCGAATCCTCATGCTCTCGGATGTCTACTTTCCCCGAGTGAACGGGGTCTCGACATCGATTCAAACTTTTCGTTCTGATCTGATGTCGCTGGGTGCGAAAGTCACCTTGCTCGCGCCGCAGTATCCTCATCCGCCTTCACAGCCCGACGATGCGGACATCGTGCGCATCAAATCTTGGGCCATGCCGTTCGATCCGGAAGATCGTGGAATGTCCTGGGCTGACGCCAACCGTTGGGCGGCGACGATCCGACCTGAAGACGTGGACGTGATCCTCGTACAGACGCCGTTCCTCGCGCATTACCTTGGCCTGCGTCTCGCGCGACGGCTCGGTGTGCCGGTGGTCGAGACGTACCACACCTACTTCGAACACTACCTGCACCACTATCTGCCGGCGGTACCGGCCTCGATCACGAAGGCGATCGCGCGCCGTTTCACGGTGTCGCAGTGCCATCAGGTGCAGGCCGTGATCTCGCCCTCGCCGCAGATGGCTGAGGCGCTGCGTGCGTATGGCGTACGCACGCCGATCGAGGTGTTGCCGACCGGACTGCCGGCGAGTTGCTTCGCGTCGGGGAACGGCGTGCGGTTTCGAGAGGCGCAGGGGATTGCACCTAACCGGCCGGTCGCGCTGTTCGTCGGACGCGTCGCCCATGAGAAGAACATCGATTTTTTGATTCGTATGTTGCCGCGACTGCGTGAAAAGGTTCCCGAGGTGTTGCTCGTCATTGCTGGCGAGGGTCCGGCTGAGGCGCACTTGCGCAAGCTCGTCGCCGATGCGGGCCTTGCGGCGAGCGTTCATTTCGTCGGGTATCTGCACCGCGCGACGACGCTGCTCGATTGCTATCGCGCCGCCGACACCTTCGTCTTTGCTTCGCGCACCGAGACCCAAGGTCTCGTGCTTCTCGAAGCCATGGCCCAGGGCACGCCCGTCGTCTCGACCGCGGTGATGGGCACGGCCGATGTGCTGCGGGGCGTGAAGGGTGCGGTGGTCGTACCCGAAGAGGCCGAGGCGTTTTCCGAAGGCGTGGCGAGCGTGCTGCGCGACCCGGCGCTGCGCGCCGAGTTATCGCGACACGCGCGTGAGGATGCTGCGCGATGGGCCTCGAAGGCGATGGCCGAGCGCATGCTCAAAATTTTTGAACGTGTCGTCGAATCGGATGAGCCGCTGTCGCAGGTCGTAACGTCATGACGATATTCGTACGGGTCGATCACGCTGAGCGTCGGATCTGCGAAATCGCGACCACCGCCTGTCGTCGGCGGACGGTGCGGGCGCTCTTTCGAACGGTGAGCCGGCTCGGCGATGGCGTGTTCTGGTATGTACTGATGGCAGTGATGCCGCTCATCATGGGTCTTGATCGACTCGAAGAGGGACTGCGTGTCTCGGCGCAGATGCTCGGAGCGGGGGCGTTCGGGTTGCTGCTCTACAAATTGCTCAAGAAAAAGCTCGTGCGCGAGCGACCCTACATCGGCCTCATCGGTATCGAGTGCGCCATGCCGCCGCTCGATCGCTATAGCTTTCCTTCGGGACACACGCTGCACGCCGTACTCTTCACGGCGATTGCGATTCATCACGTACCGGCCCTCGCGGTGGTGCTCGTGCCGTTCGCGTTGCTGGTGGCCGCCTCGCGTGTGGTGCTCGGCCTGCATTATCCGACGGACGTGCTCGCCGGTGCCGTGCTCGGCGCGCTCATCGCAGCGGCGAGCCAAGCCGTCTTTTTTTGATCAGGTGAGTAGCCGGCCCAGAATGCTGGCGTACATCTTGTGAAGCAGGTCGATTTCTTCGACGCGGATGCCTTCGTTGACCTTGTGGATCGTGGTGTTGGTCACCCCGAGCTCGATGACCTGAGCGCCCATTGGCGCAATGAATCGTCCATCGGACGTGCCGCCGCCTGTGGAGAGCTTGGGCGCCTTACCGGTCAAGGCCTTGACCGACTCGACTGCAGCCGCCGAGAGCGCGCCCGGCGCGGTGTAGAACGGCTCGCCCGACACGTACCACTCGAGCGTGTAGCGCACACCGTTCTTGGTCAGAATGTCTTCGACGGTTTTTTTGAGCGCCTCGACCGTTTGCACGGGCGAGTAGCGCAAGTTGAAGCGGGCCTTGAGCTCACCGGGAATCACATTGGGCGCACCGGTGCCGGCGTTCAAATTCGAGATCTGAAAGGTCGTCGGCTGAAAGAACTCGTTGCCGGCATCCCAGGTGCGCGAGGTGAGCTCGGCAAGTGCGGGTGCAAGCGTGTGCACGGGGTTCTCGGCCTGGTGAGGGTAGGCCACGTGGCCCTGCACACCGTGCACGGTGAGACGACCCGAGAGCGAACCGCGACGACCGATCTTGATGGTGTCGCCGACCGCGTGCTCGCTCGAGGGTTCGCCGACGATGCAGTAGTCGATGCGTTCGCCGCGAGCGTTCAA
>JBIIHO010000125.1:0-5215 GCA_044235605.1 Steroidobacteraceae bacterium
ACACGCGCGCCGAGGCGCGTGAGGCCCTGTCTCGCGAGCTCAACACCCGAGGTGTCGCCGATCACCGCGAGTTGCTCGGTCAAGTCGATGCCGTGAGCATCGTGACGACGACCCCCGCGCATCACGCGATCGCGCGCGATTTCCTCGAAGCCGGTGCGCATGTGCTCGTCGAGAAGCCGATTACCGAGACACCGGAACAAGCCAGAGACCTCATCGCTTTGGCCGCAAAGAAGGGGCGCATTCTGCAAGTGGGGCATCTCGAGCGCTTCAATCCCGCGATCGTCGCCGCCGAAGGCCGACTCGAGGGTGCGCGCTTCATCGAATGTCAGCGTCTCGCGCCCTTCAAAGAGCGCGGGACCGACGTCAACGTCGTACTCGATCTCATGATTCACGATATCGACATCGTGCAAAGTATCGTGGGTCGTCCCATCGAGTCGATCGACGCCGTGGGTACGCCTGTGTTTTCAGGCGCTGTCGATATCGCGAACGCGCGTATTCGATTTTCTGGAGGGTGCGTCGCCAATGTGACGGCGAGCCGTGTGAGCCTTAAGACCGAGCGCAAGTTACGGGTGTTCCGAGACGATGCGTATCTGTCGATCGATCTGCAGCAGCGCATCCTCACGACCATCACCAAACGTTCGACGCCGCTCGCTGCGGGAGAGTTACCGGTCAATATCGAAGAACAGAGTTTCGAGCAGGGCGATGCCTTGCGAGCCGAGATTCGATCGTTCCTCGACTGCATCGCCAACGGTCGTCCGCCGGTAGTCGACGGCGAGGCCGGGCTACGAGCGCTCGAGACTGCGATCCGAATCACCGAAATGCTGGCGCCTAAAGGGGGCTGAGCAAATGTCTGCCAAACCAAGTTCCAAAAAAGTCACGGTGGCGGCAAGTCAGTTCGCCTGCACTTGGGATCGCGATGCGAACATCGCTCGCGCCGAGGCGCTGGTACGCGAGGCTGCCGGTCGCGGAGCACAGGTGATTTTGCTGCAAGAGCTTTTTGAAACGCCATACTTTTGTATCGAGCAAGACGCGCGGCATTTCGAGTTGGCGACCACCGCAACGGAAAACGCGGCTATCAAACATTTCAGGCGTATCGCGAAAGAACTCGGAGTCGTTCTGCCGATCAGTTTCTTTGAACGGGCCAATCAGTCGTTCTTCAATAGCGTGGCGATCCTCGATGCCGATGGCGAGGTGCTCGGTATCTATCGAAAATCGCATATCCCGAACGGTCCCGGCTACCAGGAGAAGCAGTACTTCAGTCCCGGCGACACCGGCTTCAAGGTTTGGCCGACCCGCTTCGGGCGTATTGGCGTCGGTATTTGTTGGGATCAGTGGTTTCCTGAATGTGCGCGCTCGATGGCGCTACTTGGGGCGGACCTGCTCTTTTATCCGACCGCGATCGGTACCGAGCCGCCGCCGGCGCCGGCCATCGACTCGCGTCTGCATTGGCAGCGTACCCAGCAAGGTCATGCGGCAGCCAATGTCATGCCGCTTATCGCCTCGAACCGTTATGGGGTCGAGCGCTCGCTGCAAGATCCCGAAAAGCTCTTCATTCGTTTTTACGGTTCGTCTTTCATCACCGATCACACGGGTGACAAAGTGGCCGAGGCCGGCGAGGAGGGGGAGGCTGTGCTGACTGCGACGTTCGACCTCGAAGACATCGCGAAGCAGCGGGCAAGCTGGGGAGTGTTCCGCGATCGTCGTCCCGATCTCTACGGCGCTCTTGTGTCTTATGACGGCGCCGATCCGCGCCGCTGAGTCGGCCGCGCACGTGACACCGATTCCGGCCTGGGTGATCACCGGTCCGTTAGGTTCCGGTAAAACGACGATCATTGCTCGTTGGCTCGCAGAAAAGCCCGCCGAGGAAAATTGGGTGGTCCTGCTCAATGAATACACCGATGCCGGCATCGATGCGATGACGGTCGCAGCAGCTGCGAATGGCGCCTACGACGTACGGCTCGTTCCGGGCGGATGTCTGTGCTGCGCAGGTGAAGCGGATTTTCGACGCAATCTTCAAGATCTCATCGATCGAGTTCGGCCCGCGGGAATTTTGGTCGAGCCCTCGGGTATCGGGCATCCGGGTGGGATCGTCGAAGAGCTGCTCGCGCATGAGGCGGCCGGAAACATCCGACTCTGTGGTGTCATCGGTCTCATTGCGCCCGAGCATCTCGGTCGCACAGATGAAGCGACAAGTGCCGTACGCGAGATTGCCGATGCCTTGGTGCTGACCAAGACCGATCTTGCCTCGGCTGAGGAAATCAAAGAATTTCGAGCGCAGTCCGATGCGCTTTTCCCAGCGAAGAGTTGGGTGGGAGAAGTGACTCAGGGTCGGCTGCCAGCCGAGATGTTTTCGGCGATCGAGGAGGGGCGGTGGGTTCGAGAGCGCCCGAGGTCGCTGCCGAGATCGATCGGTCACGAAGCCGAGCGTGCTCTGGCGGAGCTTCGGCCTCATCAACACGAGGACGAGAAGGTCTCATTGCTGGAGGGGTCGATCGAGCGTCGCGAGTTTCATCATCTCGGGCGACATGGCGCGCGTTGGATTTTTCCGCGCTCGATGTCGTTCGTTGAGGTGAGGCTGCTGACGCTTCTATCGAGTGACTTATCGCTTGTCGACCCGGGTCTCAGTCGTCCTGAGCGTTTCAAGGCGGTCGTCCGCGTCGATGAGGACACGTGGCTGCTTATTCAGATGTTGGAGGGGCGGTTGTCGATGCAGCCCACCGCCTGGCGTCGCGACAACCGAATCGAAGTCCATCTGCTACCTGGCCTTGAGTGGGACGTCGAGGCTTGGGATAGATTGTGGTTACGCTGTCTTCGAGACACGACTCTCGTCTCATGATCGCTGACACCCGGTCGGCTATTGCCCGGTGGCACACGGCCGCTGTGGCGGCGGTGCAGGGTGAGAGAGTCTTTCGCAATCACTCGCGTGTCATCGAAAACGTTTTTTGCTTTGAGCGTGGCGACCGAAAGCTAGAGATGTCGCTTCCCCCCGCTGGTGGCCGTCTGCGAGTCATCGGCATCGGTAAGGCGGCGCTCGGCATGGCTCGAGGTTTTCGCGCGAGCCTTCAGGCTGCAGGGCGCGACGTGGACGATGGACTCTTGATCATCCGAGATGCTCCGAACCCCTCGGGCGAACAGGAGCCTTGGGATGTCCTCCTTGGTAATCATCCCTATCCCGGAGAAGCGAGTGTCAGAGCGGCGAGGCGAGTGCTCGACTTCATCGGTCAGCCTCGGGCTGAGGATCGATTCGTTGTCTTGCTCTCGGGAGGCGCCTCGGCGCTCTGCGCCTTGCCTGCGCCCGGCGTAACACTCGAGGAAAAACGTCGTGCGACGCTCGAGATCATGAGTTCGGGCGCGTCGATTTCGGAGATCAATCGTGTTCGTCAGCAGTTGTCCGCCATCAAGGGTGGTCGTCTTGCGGAGTATTTTTCGCCGGCTGAGTTCGCCACCTTGGCGATCTCCGACGTGCCCGGGGACGATCCTTTGGTGATCGGGTCTGCACCGACCTGGTCCACTGATCTTGCCGCGCGTGGCGGTCGTTACGTGGTGATCGCGACACTCGACGATGCGCTCGAGGCGGCCGTGAG
Organism: Steroidobacteraceae bacterium; assembly: GCA_044235605.1. Classification (GTDB taxonomy): domain Bacteria; phylum Pseudomonadota; class Gammaproteobacteria; order Steroidobacterales; family Steroidobacteraceae; genus UBA964. The sequence goes on from JBIIHO010000125.1 coordinate 3,585, forward strand.
TGCGGCGCGTATCGAGGGATTCGAGGTCGTGTCGCTCGGGCGCTGCCTGTACGGGTCGGTAGAGGAAGCGACAGGTCGGGTGATGCGGGCGATCGCCGAGATCGAGCGGAAGGCCGGCTCTCACCCAGATCGCCGATCCGTCGCACTCATCGCGGGGGGTGAACCGCTCGTCGTCGTCCGCGGTGACGGGCATGGTGGACGCGCCCAAGAACTCGCATTGCGACTGGGTCGAGCACTCGCTTCTCGTCAGGACGCGAATCGCACCGAGATCAGCGGGCTCGTCGCAGGTACGGATGGCTCGGACGGCCCCACGATTGCCGCAGGCGCGTTTTTTGACGGCACGACGGTCTCGCGAGCAAGCACAGCACACATCGACATCGAGCGCACGCTCGAGGTCAGCGATTCGGGATCGGCATTGGAGGCGATCGATGACCTCTTCATCACGGGGCCAACCGGAACGAACGTCGCCGATGTCCTCATGGTGGTGATCCCGGACGCTCGGAATTTGGCCTAATTGAGATCTACGATTTCGTCGGAGATAACCATGACTGACTCTACCCCCGTGATTGCCGTGATCGGCGGGACCGGAGATCTCGGCTCCGCGATCGCCCGCCGCCTCGTCAAGGCGGGGGAGCGCGTGATGATCGGATCGAGAGATTCCGGCAAAGCGGCCGACGTCGCTTCGCGCATGATCGCTGAAACAAGCCGTGACGTAGGCTCGGGGAGTAATGCTGACGTCGCCTCTCAAGCGGACATCGTGATTCTCACTGTGCCGTTCGCCTCGCAGGAGTCCACGCTACGCGATATCGCCGCAGGCGTCGCCGGAAAGATCGTCGTCGATACGACGGTACCGCTTGTGCCACCCAAGGTCATGCGCGTGCAGTTGCCGCCCGAGGGGAGTGCGGCCGTCCGCGCTCAAAAAATTCTGGGAGAGGGTGTTCGAGTCGTCTCGGCTTTTCATAACGTCGCGGCGCATAAGCTCGCGACCGATGCGGTCGTAGACTGCGACGTGCTCGTATTCGGCGACGACAAAGCGGCGCGTGATCAGATCGTTCGTCTCGTCGGGGCTTGCGGGTTGCGCGCGTTGCATGCGGGCGCACTCGTCAATTCGGCAGCGGCCGAAGCGTTGACGTCTATCCTGATCTTCGTCAACAAGCAGTATGCCGTGGACGGTGCCGGCGTTCGAATCACCGGATTGAAGACCTGATCTCCATGCCGACTTCGGTCAGTTTTCTGGCCTTGCGAGGACTGCCTGAGATTCGGGCCGGTGATGACCTCGCGGGGATCATACGTGCGGGACTGAGTGAGAACGGTCTCACACTCGAATCCACGGATCTACTCGTCGTCGCGCAAAAAATAGTCTCCAAGGCTGAAGGGCGACATGTTCGACTCTCGGAAGTCGTGCCCTCGACTGAGGCTCAGGAACTAGCGCTCACAGTTCAAAAAGACCCGCGCTTCGTCGAGCTCGTGCTTCGTGAGTCCAAAGAAATTCTTCGCGCCGTCCCCAATATCCTCATCACCCGCCATCGTTGTGGTTGGGTGATGGCGAACGCCGGGATCGATCGATCCAACATCCCGGATGCCGAAGATCATGTGCTGCTGTTACCGGAGGATTGCGACGCCTCGGCTCA
>JBIIHO010000126.1:0-5214 GCA_044235605.1 Steroidobacteraceae bacterium
GAAGATATCCTGCGTCTGAATCGTTCCACCAACGAGTCCCGTGATTTCCGTGATGCGGGTGATGCGTCGCGTGCCCGAAGAGAACCTCGCCTGGTGCACGACCAAATGAACGGAGGTGGCGATCTGCTCACGGATCGCCGCAATGGGTAACTCAACACCCGACATCAGCACCATGACCTCGAGTCGCGAGAGCAATTCTCGGGGACTATTGGCATGCACGGTGCTGAGCGAGCCGTCGTGACCGGTGTTCATCGCTTGAAGCATGTCGAGCGTCTCTCCGCCGCGGCATTCGCCGACGACGATGCGATCAGGACGCATCCTTAACGCATTACGGACGAGATCTCGGATCGTGACCTCACCCCTACCCTCGATGTTTCGGGGACGCGTTTCGAGAGACACCAGATTAGGATGATCAAAAGCCAGCTCTGCGGAGTCCTCAATGGTGATCACCCGCTCTGAGGACGGAATGAGACTTGATAGCACATTGAGCAACGTGGTCTTTCCAGACCCAGTGCCGCCCGAAACGAGAATATTCCGGCGACCACGAACGCAGACTTCTAGGAATCGCAACATCCGTTCGTCAAGACTTCCGTAGCGAAGTAAGTCATCAGCCGTAATTCGATGGCGACCGAAACGCCGGATGGTGACCGCAGTTCCGTGCACAGCAAGCGGCGGAATCACAACATTGACGCGGGTGCCGTCCGGCAGTCGAGCATCGACCATCGGTGAGGATTCATCGATACGCCTGCCAAGCGGACTCACGATTCGCTCGACGATGCCACGAAGCGCGATCTCGCCACTGAACTGCATCGGAGCTCTCTCTAACCGACCATTGCGCTCGACGAAAATGATATCGGCGCCATTGACCATAACTTCGCGTGTTGCCTCGTCTGCGAGTAAAGGCTCGAGCGGACCTAAGCCCAAAGCTTCATCGAGTACGAGTTGCAGCAATTCGACCCCTCGCACTCCCGCAGAGACTGACTCCGCATCGACGAGCGGTCGTAAAATGCGTGTCGCGAGATCGCGCAACACTTCATCGCTCATATTCGCGACATCCTGACGGCGCAGATCGAGTTCCGTGAGTAGCCTTCCGTGAAGTTTGCGTGCCGCGTCGAGTAACTTTGATGAGACCGCTGGATCAACTACTTGGTGTATTTCGGAGTGGTCGCTGCTGTCGGTCGCGACGACGCGAAGATCCGTCTCGGAATGCTCGCGACGCTCATTTGAGGTCGGGCGTGGCGGCGCTTCGACCCTCAGAATACGAATCTCGGTATCGCCGAAGGTAACGATATCGCGATCGGTCAGTGGCCCCGCCGTCACGATCCGTTCGCCGTTCACTCGCGTCCCGGCAGGACTGCCGAGATCCACCACACCGTATTTGCCGTCGCTCGCGAGATCGAGACGCGCGTGACGAGAACCGATACCCGGCCCTTCGATTTGTACGCCACAGCATGACCCGCTACCCACCCAAATAACCCCAGGTTCGACCGATAGACAGTCCGCAATTCGTGATTTACCGCTAATTCGCAGATACATGGCTTGCTCCACCGCCCGCACAGATCACTCAATAACCCTTTCGCCCACCGTCGCGAGCCGTGCTGCGCGGCGTAGTCGGCTCCGAACCCTTTGGACGTACCGGACGGTTTTCCTTGGATGTCTCGATCCGCTCGAGCACTCGACGCAGCTTCTCTTCGGTCTCGGCTGAAAACTCGCCGTTTCGCTCGACCCGAGGCGTGAGAAAGATCACGATCTCTGAGTCCTCGTTGCGCTTTCCCCGCACGCCGAATAAACGACCGGCCGCCGGGATACGTGACAACCCGGGCAGCCCGGAATCATCAAGACTGCGCTGCTGCTGGATGAGTCCTGCCAAAACGATCGTTTCACCATCCTGCACATTGAGATCGGTCGCTGATCGGCGCTTTAGAAGTCCCGGGATTCCCGCCACACGCTGCGCGTTGTCGACCTGACTGAGTTCCGTCTCGACACGCATCGAAACCCCACCTGCCGCATCGACGACAGGTCGCACCTCGAGAATCACGCCGTATTCACGAAACTCAACGTCGGTAGATCCGACGCTGTTGACGACCGGTATAGGAATTTCACCTCCCGCAACGAATCGCGCCGTACCACCACTTCGACAGCTCAGTCGCGGCTCGGCGATGAAGGTCGCCTCACCCGTCGACTCGAGCGCACGCAGTCTCGACTCGAGCGTCGAGGAAATTCCGAGGTAAAACTTCGCAGAGGTATGCGCGCCCACACGGTCCCACGCCTCTTCGGGGATCGGATCGTCCTCCGCACGGAGACGAAAGCGATCATTGGTGATGAAATCTCCAATGACGCCCGCACTCGGACCGCTTGCATCGTCACGCCAACGGATACCAAGCTCCCGTAGCTGACCTCGACGAAACTCAACGATCCGCACATCGACGTGAACCATGCTTTCCCAACCGACTTTCCCCACGAAGTCTGTGACGGATTGCGGATACATGGCGGCAACCGTGGCGGCGCGCTCTCGCGCGCGACTGTCTGCGGCATCGCCCTCTAAGAGAATGCGACGCCCGACCACTCGGGTTTTTATGCCATCAACACCGACCAGCAGGTCGTCGATCGTTTTTCGCAGAGCATCGATGTCGGCAGGCCCGACCGTGACGGTCATTCGGTGTTGTCGACCATCAGCCAGCCATAACTGCACCACACTCTCGCCTACGGCCTGACCGATCAAAACGACCTGCTCTGCACCGACTGGAGATACCGAAACGACTTTGCCGTTTCCGACGGCAATGCGAGAGGTACTCGCTTGGATGACTCGACTGTCGCCCACGAAAAGATCGAACTGCGCAGGTAAGGGGGCTGTGGACTCGGCTGCGGCCAATAGTGACAGGAGCCCCAGGCTCAAGCACAAAGCAAAAAAACGAGTCATGGAATTCGCTCCTTTCCACGCGCGACAATGAATGGCACCCAAAGTTGCGAGCGCTGCGCTTCGGAGTTGCCGCCGACGATGAGCTCGATGTTTCGCCCGCGACGTGAAGCAGATACCTGCGCCGCGGTCGCCTGCGCTGGCGACGGAGCGCAGTTAGGGCGGCCCTCAACCCGCTCGGCGAGACTCAGCGGTGATTGATCATCATCGCCACGAAGCAGAGGAATGAGCTCCCCTACCCTTAGCGCCAAAGCGAGCTGCTGCGCCTGTTGGGGAGTTACATCGAGCGTGATCGTGGAGTAACTCGAGACGTCGATACCGCGGCGCAACATCGTCTCGGCACCCTGCGCCGACTCGCCCTGCACACGACCGGTGGCGAGCACGCTCAGGGACTCGAGCAGCGGCTTGACGCGAATACAACGCTCGTCACCCTCTGATAACTCCTCGGCCAACATGAGATCGACGCGATCCCCAGGTCGAACGAGTCCCGCCTGCGAACTCACCTCGTCGACGGGGACGGTGACCGCACGCGCGCCCTCGCGAAGTCGGGCAGCAAGTGCCGCCTCGTTCTTTCCGGCGATCAAAGAATCGACGATCGGGTCGCCGGCCCGAAGTGGCAGCAGCAGAGGTTTGCCAACGATGTCACCCAGACGACCTGGCGCCAACGCGCCGCTTGGAACGAACGAGGACGGGATGGAACGCCGCGCAAGATCGGGGGTTACCAACGGGCGACCGGCATCGAGATCACGTGCAGCCACCAGAACTTCTCGAGGTACATAGCGCTCCTGCCAAGACCTTTGGACCTCGGCAGAGCTGTCGGTGAGGTAGCGTTGCGCACCGTAGAACGCCAGTCCGCCGGATGCGAGAGCCGCAATCGCAAGCCAAACCGATGGATGGGGAATTTTGAGAGGCATCTCAGACCACCTTGAGCCAATCGACGTACGAGCCGGACAGCGCACCCAAAGCCGTGAGCAAAAGACCAACAGGCGATTGCCCGTCTACCCACGGCGTGCAAAGGGCTACGACCATGACCGTCGTGACAACCACGACCTCGACCATGACTTGGCCGAGGTCGCGTCGAGCTTCGTGTTTCGCTAACCTTTTAAGGCGCACGACGAGTCACGCTGACGACGAGGCGGGTGGTTGCTTCCTGGTCGAGTGCGGTAGCCGACAGCTCTTCGGCCTCACGCGTCGCCGTGATCATCGAGGGGCCCTTGTCGCTCAACTGACGGAAATTGATTTCCCATCGCGCATCCGTTATCGATACGCGCAATCGCTCGATGGAATCGCGCGTCGAGAAATTGCTGTCGATACGATAGGTCACGTTTGTTTTCTTGCCGTTGTAGTCCTCGATCGTGTTGATGATTTTCATTCCAGCCGGCAAGTTGAATGGCGGTGGAGGCGCTGTGGAGAGCGCCTGACGCGAGTCTTGCAGCGCCCGAATGACGGCCGTCGAGAGCGGGTCATCGGTCCGCAAAAGCGAGAGCGTTTCGTGAAGCGGCCCCGCTTGGCGACCGAGTACGACTCGATCACCGTCTGTGTCGAAGCGCATCCCCTCAGTGCCTGCAACACGCCACGCGTCGAGAATCGTGGTCGCAAGCGACTCTCTCGGAATAGGAACCACCGCCGAACGAATGTTTAGGGCCAATCCGTTGTGCTTTACAAACATGGGCTCGGACGTGGTGAGCGGAGAAAGGCCCGATGCGGCGACGGCGAAAGTGGGTGACATCAGCGCCACCTGCGCGGCAAGAGCAAAAACGAAAGGTCTGGAATTCAGCATGGTTGACTCCTCATATCGTTGTGACGGGAAACCGAAGCGGGAAGTCGATCGGCTGGGACAATCTCGGTATTGATTCGGCCGACGCAGAGCTGGCGCAAAGCAGGTTCGATGATGCTGGCGACCGATGCGATCGCCTCGATCGGCTGTGCGGCCGTCGCGAGGGTGCCGGCCACGCTGAGCGCAGCGGTCCGATCTCGAACTTGAACCACACTCGAAGACGCACCGTATCCTGAGAAAAAAACTAAATCGCCGCGTAGCGCTATGGGAATATCGAAAGGAACGCCAATCAGTGTCGTCGAGCCCATGGATACCCCGGTCGACGTTCGACGTTGCTGCCAACGAGGCGCATCAAAATTTCCCGATCCGCTCAACCGCGCGGGAGTGAGAAGAATATTGGCGGCTCGCTCGACCCCCGAGGCGATGTCGTTCGTATCGACGTGCTCCAACCTGACCGGTAAGCGAGTACCCGTAAGCTCCAAGGCTGGAATTGAGAGATCGCGAATTGCGCGTAAGGTGC
>JBIIHO010000127.1:0-5207 GCA_044235605.1 Steroidobacteraceae bacterium
GGTCGCATCGGCTACGTTTTTTTCTACGGCTTGGGTTATTGGGCGCAAGACCCTTGGTACCCGCTGCGCATCACCGAGGGCGGCATGTCCTTCCATGGTGGTCTCATCGGTGTGCTCGTCGCTCTCGCGGTGTTCGCGATTCGACGCAAGCGCCATGTGGCAGACGTCTTCGATTTTGCAGCGGCTCTGCCCGGGCTCGGCATCCTGTCCGTGCGTGTCGGTAACTTCATCAACGGCGAATTGTGGGGCAGACCGGGTGATGTGCCGTGGGCCATGATGGTCGATGGCGTCGCACGACATCCGACGCAACTGTACGAAGCGCTACTCGAAGGCTTATTACTCGCCATCGTGCTGTGGTGGTTCACCTCCAAAGCTCGACCGCGGCTCGCGCCTTCGGGTTTATTCCTCATCATGTATGCCCTCGGTCGACTCACCGTGGAGTTCTGGCGACTTCCCGACGCGCACATCGGATACCTCGCCGGCGGTTGGCTCACCATGGGTCATCTGCTCACCTTGCCGATGCTCATCGCGGGGAGCGCGCTGATGGTGATTGCGTATCGCAGGGGTGAGGCGTCGGGTAATCGCTCAAGCGAACGAGCCGTGCCATGAAGCAATACCTCGATTTCATGCGTCACGTGCGTGAGCACGGGACGCGCAAGGCCGATCGCACGGGCACCGGCACGCTGTCGGTGTTCGGCCATCAAATGCGTTTCGACTTGCGCGAGGGGTTTCCGCTAGTCACGACCAAAAAAATCCATTTGAAGTCGGTGGTGCACGAGTTGCTGTGGTTTCTGCGCGGTGAAACCAACACGGCTTATCTTCGCGAACACGGCGTGACGATTTGGGACGAATGGGCGGATGCCAATGGAGAGCTCGGGCCGGTGTACGGCAAGCAGTGGCGATCCTGGCCTACGCCGGACGGCGGGTCGATCGACCAGATCTCCGAGGTGCTCAAGCAGCTACGCACGCAGCCCGATTCGCGTCGCATCATCGTGAGCGCTTGGAACGTGGGTGAGCTCTCCCAGATGGCGCTAATGCCTTGCCATGCGTTCTTTCAGTTCTATGTCGCTGACGGGCGCCTGTCGTGCCAGCTGTATCAGCGTAGCGCCGATATTTTTCTTGGTGTGCCGTTCAACATCGCCTCATACGCCTTGCTGACCCACATGATCGCCGAGCAATGCGATCTTGGCGTCGGCGATTTCGTCTGGACGGGCGGCGACTGTCATCTTTATCTTAATCATCTCGAGCAGGCCGATCTGCAACTCTCGCGAGAGCCTCACCCGCTGCCTAAGCTCGTGATCAAGCGTCGGCCCGCCTCGCTCTTCGATTACGTTTTCGACGATTTCGAATTCGCGAATTACCAGCATCATCCGGCGATCAAGGCGCCGGTGGCTGTTTGACCTTTTAATCACCAGGGAGAGTCTTCGTGCCGATACCCGTCATGCGCACCAGCGCTTGGATCAAAGTCCGCAACTCCAAAATTCACGGTAAGGGCGTATTCGCCGCCAAGCGTATCCCGAAGGGAACGCGGGTCATCGAGTATCTGGGCGATCGCATCACACATGCTGAGGCCGATGCGCGCTACGACGATCACGATCCGAACGACAATCACACCTTCCTGTTCATCGTCGATAAAAAGACGGTGATCGACGCCGGCGTCGGTGGCAACGGCGCGCGATTCATCAACCACTCCTGCGATGGCAATTGCGAATCGGTGATCGAGGACCGACGCGTATTCATCGAAACGACCCGAGTCGTCGAGAAGGGTGAAGAGCTCGGTTACGACTACGAGATCGGTCGCGAAAAAGACGATCCGCCGAACGTCGACGAAATCTTCGCCTGCCGTTGCGGCTCGCCGAAGTGCCGCGGCACGATGCTCTGGCCACCGAAAGACCCGCGCAAGAAGAAAAAAGCCCAGAAAAAAGCGAACACTCGCGTTAAGACTGCAGCGAAAAATAAGACGACCTCTCGCGCGAAGGCCGGCGCCAAGACCAGCGTCAAGACTAGCGCCAAAACCCAGGGCCGCTCGACCGCGACCCGCCGGCGAAAAGCATCGCGACGCTGATGTCGGGCAGGGCGCCGCGCCTCACCCTGATCGTCGCCGTCGCAGATAACGGCGTGATCGGGCGTGAGGGCGGATTGCCTTGGAAACTCTCTGAAGATTTGCGTCGCTTCAAGCAGCGTACGCTCGGGCGTCCCGTCGTGATGGGACGCAAGACCTGGGAGTCTCTCGGCCGGCCGCTGCCGGGGCGTACCAATATCGTCGTGACGCGACGCAGTGATTACACCGTCGGCTCGCCCGGTGTCGTCGTCGTGCCGAACCTCGATGCTGCAATCGAAGCGGCGGGCGATGTCGAAGAAATCATGATTATCGGTGGAGCGGAGATCTATGCGCTCGCTTTGCCACGTGCTGAGTACGTTGAACTGACACGGGTTCACGCGACGGTAGACGGAGACACCCTGTTTCCTTCGATGCCGGCCGAGGAGTGGCAAGAGATTTCTCGTGCCGAGCACCCCGCCGACGAGCGCAATCAATATCCAACGAGTTTCGTCACGCTGCAGCGACGCGGAATTTCTTAGGTTTTAATCAAACCGACACAAGTTTGTAATTTTTTAGTCATCCGCATTGGGGACCATTCGTTCCGCGTCATTTCGCGGTTTCTTGAGGTCTCCCCATGTCCCGAATCGTCTTCGCGCGTGCCTCGCGCTGGTCCCCCGTTTTTGTTGCCGTCTCCGGAGTCCTTTCTGCGTCTACTGCCGCTCAGGATGCAACGTCTCCGTCCGCAGGTTCGGGCGACGGTCTACAAGAAGTTGTGATCACCGCGATCATCGATGCCGCAAAGCGCGCCTCCGATGAGCAAAAGAATTCCCGGGGTGTGACCAACGTTGTCGCCTCTGACTCCATCGGCCGGTTCCCGGATCCCAATATCGCCGAGGCCCTCCAGCGGGTTGTGGGCGTGGCGATTTCGCGTGACCAGGGCGAAGGTCGCTACATCAACGTGCGCGGTGGCCCGTCTGAGTTCTCGGCGGTGACCATCGACGGGGTAAGCGTTGCGGCGCCCGATCCGACGACCCGTGCGATCGACCTCGACACGGTGCCGTCCGATATCGTGGGCTCGCTCGAGATCACTAAGACGTTACGTCCTGATCAGGATGCCGATTCGGTCACGGGGGCGATCAATATTCGTACGCAGTCGCCCTTCGATTACAAGGGTTTTCGGCTACGCGCCTCGGGTGGAGGGTCGTACAACGAGTTCGGTGGGACGAACGACGTCCGCGGCTCGGTGTCAGTCAGCAACATTTGGGAAGGGGATTCGCGCTTTGGCTTGCTGTTCTCGGGTAGTTACTCGGAAACCGATCGGCAGGTCGACAACATCGAGACGGCTTGGGCGCGGCTGACCCGGCCGGAGGGCGGCACAGTTTTCGGTGTCGTCGAGAATCTCTTCAAGGATTACGACACGAAGCGTGAGCGTATCGCCGTCACGAGCGCTGCAGAGTTGCGAGCTGACGATGACTCGCGCCTCTTTTTGCGTGGAACGTTCTCGCGATTTACCGACGACGAGTATCGTAACCAGTTACTCGTGCTCTGGTCCGAAGGCGTTCTGCTCCCCGGAGCGACCGACCAAAAGGCGTCGTTCAGAAATATTCGGGTGGCCAAGCAGATTCGTCACCGAATGGTTCAGAACGAGATCGTGACCGGTGAACTCGGTGGCGAAAAGAAATTTAGTGGATGGAGTTTCGACGGTTCGATCTCGATTGCCAGTACCGAGCAAACGTACCCTCGTCGCGATGAGCTCTTATGGCGCACAGCGGCGCTCGGCACGGCGACTGCGCCGATTTCCTACGACTACACGACGAGTAGTCGCGAGCCGTCGATTTCGCTGTTCACGACTAATCAGCATCTGACGCCGACCAATTTCTCCTTCCGCGAGAATGCGTATCGGACTTCGGATACTAGCGATGACACGATTGCTGCAGTCGCCAACATCACGATTCCAGTGGAGATCGGCAGCGGTAAGGGCAATTTCAAGGTGGGTGCGAAGTTCAAGTCCGGCGAGCGTAAGGCGAATGAAGATCGCTTTCGAGATCGCGCGACGACCGCCGCACCGAGCCAGCCTCTCTCCGCTTTCCTGACGACCAAAGAAAGTCGCAACTACGACTATAACCTCGGCTTCAAGGTAGATCCGGCGCTGGCTGATGCTTACTACGACGCGACCAAGGCTCGTTCGCCCATTCGTGCAGAGCAATCGGCAACCGCTGATTACCAGGTAGACGAGCAGATCCTTTCGGGCTATGCGATGTGGGATCTCGATTTCGATCGATTGGGGGTCGTCGCGGGCGTGCGCGTCGAGAAAACGGAAACCGAAGGCTCTGCGCCGGTCTTCAACGCATCTACGAGTGCCATCAGTTCACGGACCGATACCCGTAGTTACACGGACGTATTCCCGGGTCTGACGCTTCGATACGAGGTCAATACCAATCTAATTGCGCGTGCGGCGGTCACCCGCGGCATGATGCGGCCGGACTTCACGGATATCGTCCCTCGCGCTCTCGAGACCCAAGAGGGTTCGTTACTGGTCGTGCAGCAGGGTAATCCTGCGCTGAAGCCCACGCTGTCGAACAACCTCGATGTGTCGCTCGAATACTATTTCGAGCCGATCGGAATTTTGTCTGCGAGCGGTTTTTACAAGGATCTGAAGGACTACAACTACACATTGCGTAGCTCAGGGAGCTACCTCGGCAACCCGGCTGCACTCATCACCCCCGAGAATGCGGACGGCGAGCTGGGTGGCATCGAGCTTGCCTGGCAGCAGCAGTTCACTCAGCTGCCGGGCTGGTTGAGCGGATTCGGTGTATTCGCCAACTTTACATATGTCGATGCTTCGATCGATCTCGGCCGGACCTACGGGGGTCGCTCCTCGTTCCCGCTGCCGGGTCAGTCGGAGGCGGTGTCGAACTTCGCCTTGTTCTATGAAAAAGGCCCGGTGAGTGTTCGCCTCAGCTACACCGATCGCAGTGATTACTTGGATGAGATCAATGCCGAGGACGGCGCGCTCGACCTTTACTGGGCGGGGCGTGATCAGATCGATCTCACGGCCAGCTACCAGTTCACCAAGGCCTTCGAAGCGTTCGTTGAGGCCAAGAACCTCACGAACTCCAAGGGGATTCGCTACTACGGCAAGAAGAGCCGGATTTACGAGTATGAG
>JBIIHO010000128.1:0-5180 GCA_044235605.1 Steroidobacteraceae bacterium
TCCGGTAAAAAATACTTCGAAGATATCGCCGTCGGAGATTACGCCGAATCCGGCGAGCAGGCTGTCGATCGAGAGGAGATGCTCGAGTTCGCTCGCCGATACGATCCGCAGTATTTTCACACTGATCCTGAGGCGGCGAAAGCGTCCGTCTTCGGTGAGGTCGTGGCCTCTGGTTTGTTCACCGCCGTGCTTTGGCGCCGTCTCGATCATGAGATCAGCGGCGACATTGCCTGGATCTGCGGGGTGGCCTGGAAAGACACGCGCTGGCCGAAGGCCGTATGCGCCGGCGATCGTTTACGCGCGAAGTGGGAGTGCGTCGAAAAACGCGAGTCGTCGAGCGATCCGCGCCGCGGCGTCATCGAAATGGATTACCGGCTTACCAATCAGGATGGTGACACCGTTTTCTCGTGTCGCAGCGTCAATCTGATCGAGCGACGCCGCTGATCGGCTCAATTCGGTAGACCGACCTCGATCGTGCCGTCGTCACCGACGCGCACGGCAAACGTGGCGAGGGGTGAGGTGGCCGGGGCGCCGAGTACCGCTCCCGTGCGACAGTCGAACGATGCGCCGTGCAGCGGGCAGATGAGTCGATTGCCGCGAAGTCGACCCTCGTGCATCAGCGCGTAGGCATGCGAGCACACGTTATCCAAAGCGTTAACACCATCTTTCGTACGACAGACCACGACCGCTCGCCCGCCGAGCTCGACGCCGATCATCTTTCCCTCGGCAAGCTGAGAGAGATTGCCGGCGACGTGCCAAGTTACTTCGCTCATTAGGATTATCGTCCGTTATATTTTGGAGCGCGTTTTTGAGCAAACGCGGTATAGCCTTCGCGCGCATCCTCGGTCCGATCGGCGAGGCTCGCCATCGAGCGCGACTCGAGAGCAAGTTGCTCCTCTAGCGAGTTCGTGTGACTGTCTGCGAGCAGTCGTTTGACTTCGCCAAATGCGCGGGTCGGCCCGGTAGCGAGCGAGGCGGCGATTTCCTTGGCCTTGGTGAGCACTTCGGCGTCGGGCGCCACCATCGTGACGAGACCACGTTGCTGGGCTTCTGCGGCGGTGAGCACCGGGTTGAGTAGCATCAATTCTTTGGCGCGTGCCATCCCCACAATTCGAGGTAGATTGAACGAGCCACCGCCATCGGCTGACATGGCGATCTTGGTGTACGCCATGGTGAATTTCGCCGACTCGGCTGCGACGATCACATCGCCGGCGATCGCGAGACTGAACCCTGCACCGGCGGCCGTGCCATTGACGGCCGTAACGAGCGGGGCATCCATGCGCGCAAACCGCGAGACCGCAGCGTGCAGCGGTGCGGTAATGCGACGCAGCAGCTCGCCGGCACCTTCGCCCGCTGCGGCGAAAGATTGCACGTCGCCGCCACCACTGAAGAAACGTCCCTTGCCGGTCAGTACGATGGCACGTACGTCGGGGTTGCTCTCGCAGCGAATGGCGGCCTGAAGCAATTCTTCGGCGAGCTCGACGCTGATTGTGTTGGCCGCCTCGGGGCGATTGAGCGCGATGAGGGCGACGTTGTTCTCGATCGAAAACTCAAGGGTGGAGAAGCTCATGGTGGACTCCGTTCAAACAGGATGACATTTAGCGCGGCGCGAGGCCGAGTTCAAAGATTTCAAGTACGCGGGTTGCGATTTCCTCTGGCGAGAGGGCGTCGTTCGCGCGGTGCCAGTGGGCGATCCAGTTTAGGGCGCCGGCGAGGGTGAAGGCGGTCATCTTTGGGTCGCAGCTGCGGATCGATCCGTCCGCCACGCCCTGACGGATGAGTTTGCGCAGTCCCTGGTCGACGTCCGATTTGAGCGTCTTGATCTTGGCGCTCATGGTCTTATCGAGGTTCTCTTCCTCAAGGCGAACCATGCACCAACCGAAATCGCCGGTGACGGCGATGGCATAGTGCCGTGCGACGGTCATGAGCCGTTCGCGGGCGTTTCCGCCTCGGGTTTCAGCCTCGCTGAACCCCGCCAGGATTTGATCGACGCCTTGCTTGAAGCACTCGAAGAGCAGTTCTTCTTTGCTGTCGACGTAGCTGTAGATCGTGGGCTTCGTGATGTTCAGGGCGGCCGCCAGATCGTCGAGACTGGTGTTGTGATAGCCGCGAGTCGCAAAAGCCCGAGCGGCAGCGAGGATGACCGCGTTGCGCTTCCAGTCGCGCTCCCTGGAGCGTAGATCGGCTCCACTCCAGGGTAGGGGGGTGGATCGCGGCGAGGGTTTCATGAGGTGGAGTGTAGTTTATCGATGGGTAAAGCGTAATATACTCGTCAGTAAAGTTGGGGCCCAAGAGGCCCATCCACTCCCGAAGGAGCGTGCCGTGAGCCAGTCGAACCGAAAGTCGATTCAGGATCCAGGAGCCGATGTCGGTGAGGGTGTCACCGCGCCGCCGTTGCGTTTCGTCACTGCGGCCTCGCTCTTTGATGGACACGATGCCGCCATCAACATGATCCGACGCCTGCTGCAGTCGCAAGGCGCCGAGGTCGTTCACCTTGGACACAACCGGTCGGTTGCGGACATCGTTCGTGCCGCCATCGAAGAAGATGCCGACGGCATCGCCGTGAGCTCTTACCAAGGCGGCCATAACGAATACTTTGCCTACATGGTCGACATGCTGCGCGAGCGCGGCTGCGAGCACATTCGTGTGGTGGTGGGCGGCGGCGGCACCATTGCGCCCCACGAAATCGAGGCGCTCGAGCGTCACGGCATCGAAAAAATCTACACGCCCGAAGACGGTAGAACCCTCGGTCTCGTCGGCATGATCAGCGACGTGATCCGTCGCGTCGGCGCGAGCCGTCGAAGCGCCTACGAATTTGGCCCGCTCAACGCCCGCGATCATCGGCACCTTGGCCGGACGATCTCAGTTCTTGAAGGCTCGGTTCGCGAAGATGAGGCGAGTGCAGTCGCGGCCACGCGTGAGCAAATCCTGCGCGCCATCGCGCGTAACACGCGTCGAGCTCCGGTCATCGGTCTCACGGGTACGGGTGGTGCTGGCAAGAGTTCGCTCAACGACGAGTTGATCCAGCGTTTCGTGCGTCACTTCCCCGAGGCGCAGATCGCCGTCGTCGCGGTCGACCCGACCCGCCGCCGATCGGGTGGGGCGCTGCTCGGTGATCGCATCCGCATGAATAGTCTGTCGGCGCCGAACGTATACATGCGTTCGCTCGCCACCCGTCGTCGTAACCTCGCGACTTCTGCGGTGCTGAAGGATGTCATCTCGCTCTACCAGCTCGCGGGCTTCGATCTCGTGATCGTCGAGACGGCCGGCATCGGGCAGAGCGATACGGAGGTTATCGACCTCGTCGATCTTCCGATTTACGTCATGACGAGCGAGTACGGGGCAGCGAGCCAGCTCGAGAAGATCGACATGCTCGACTTTGCCGAGATGGTGGTACTCAATAAATTCGAGCGCCGCGGCGCCGAAGACGCGCTGCGCGACGTCAAGAAACAGTGGCGACGCAATCACCCCGATCAGCTTGCCGCACCGGATGCCGATATTCCGGTTTATCCGACCATCGCGTCACGTTTCAACGATCCGGGCGTCAACCGATTGTTCGCTGCCATCTGTTCGCGCCTGCAATCAAAGGCCGTCAATGCTCGCTCATGGGCGGTGCTGGATCCGGGTCCAACCGAGTTCACGTCTCGTGACCCACTCATCCCCGGTTCGCGGTCGCGTTATCTCGCGGAGATCGCCGCAGGCGGTCGCAAGGCCGATACCGACATCGAGCGGATCGCTGCCTCGGCGAGCCGTGCCTATGCGCTCTACGAATCTTTGAAGGCGCTTCGTGATCCGGCCCTGCCTGCGCCGGCGCAGCCTTACGGTTCGGCGCCTGCCGGAGGCGATGCCGCACTCACGCGCCTGCGCGAAGAATATGACGCCGCGCTTGCGGCCGTCGGTGCAGAGGGTCTGGGTGAGTTACGTACGTGGCCGGCTCGTGTGAACGCCATCACCGAGCCCGAGTACGTCTACAAAGTTCGCGGTCGCGAGGTGCGCGGCGAGAACTACACCGAAACCTTGAGCCACAACCGCATTCCGAAGCTGCTCGCTCCGAAGACGCGCGATTGGGGCGACATCCTGCGTTTCGTGATGCGTGAAAACTTGCCGGGCGCTTATCCCTACACGGCGGGCGTCTATCCCTACCGTCGCGAGCAGGAAGATCCGATCCGCATGTTCGCCGGAGAGGGTAGTCCCGAGCGCACGAATCGTCGCTTTCATTACCTCGCGCGTGGACAGGCGTCGACCCGCCTGTCGACGGCCTTCGATTCGACGACGCTCTACGGTGAGGATCCGGATACGCGTCCCGATATTTATGGGCGCACCGGCAACTCGGGTGTGTCGATCGCCACACTCGATGACATGAAGAAGCTCTACTCGGGCTTCGATCTTTGTGCGTCGACGACTTCGGTGTCGATGACCATCAACGGTCCGGCGCCGATGCTGCTCGCGATGTTCATGAACACGGCGATCGATCAACAGGTCGAGCGTTTTCTGAAAGCGAACGGTCGCTGGGATGACGCATCGAAATTCATCGATGCGCGTCGGGCCAAGCTTCGTAGCCAAGGCGTGGCGCCGCCCGAGTATCGCGGCGATTTACCGGAGGGTCATGACGGCTCCGGGCTCGCGCTGCTCGGCCTTTGCGGAGAAGACCTCGTCGGTCACGGGCTCACCGCCGAGGAGTACTCGAAGATTCGTGCCTCGACGCTCGCGCAGGTGCGCGGCACGGTGCAGGCGGACATCCTCAAAGAAGATCAGGCGCAGAACACCTGTATTTTCTCGACCGAGTTCGCGATGCGCATGATGGGCGACGTGCAGGCGTATTTCATCGACCATGCCGTGCGCAATTTCTACTCGGTGTCGATCTCGGGTTATCACATCGCCGAGGCGGGGGCGAACCCGATCAGTCAGTTGGCCTTCACGCTCTCGAACGGCTTCACCATCGTCGAGTATTACCTCGCGCGCGGCATGAAGATCGACGATTTCGCGCCGAACCTTTCGTTCTTTTTCTCAAACGGCATGGATGCCGAGTACGCCGTCATCGGTCGTGTGGCGCGGCGCATTTGGGCGCGCGCCATGCGCGAGCGATACGGCGCCGATGCGCGCAGTCAGATGATGAAGTATCACATCCAGACGTCGGGTCGTTCGCTGCACGCTCGCGAGATCCAGTTCAACGATACGCG
>JBIIHO010000129.1:0-5163 GCA_044235605.1 Steroidobacteraceae bacterium
TTCTCGCACACTCGCCATCGTCGCGAAATCGATACACGAGGCTAAGAATTGGAAGGAGGCCGTCTTGCGCGCGGTCAATCAGGGTGGTGATGCCGATGTGTACGGCGCGACGACGGGCCAGCTCGCGGGGGCGCTGTTTGGCGTGGAGTCGATTCCTTCTGGATGGCTCTCGATGCTCGCTGGCCGACCAATGATCGAAGAGCTGGCGGATGCGCTACTCGCCGAAGTGCTCGTCCGTCTAGATGCCGAAACCTGAGCTGTGCGACGGAGGTCCCCCTACTGGGCGCGTTACTCCGATGCGCAGTTGTTACGACTGAGATTTCGCGATCTGCGCTTGGGCTTGCCTCGGCGCGCGGGGTTACAACGCGCCATACGGCGTCTGCGTAGTGAACTCGAGGCCCGCGATATTTTATTAGAGCCGCACTTTTGGTTTTCGGACGAGTGGTTTTCGCCCGACGGAGTACCAGGGATTGCGATTCCCTTTTATCTTGCGCATCGGCGTCTCGAACGCCTCGAGCGTCGTATGTCGAGCTCGGTGGAGGGTGGTAACGCGGAGGGCTTGACGCGCATCTTGCGTCACGAGGCGGGCCACGTCGTCGATACGGCGTTCCGACTCCGTAGACGAAAACTTTGGCGTGATACGTTCGGCTCGGCTGCTTTGCCTTATCCGACCCGATATGTCGCGGATCCCTCGAACCGTGAATACGTCACCCATCTCGATGGTTGGTATGCCCAGGCGCACCCAGCTGAGGATTTCGCCGAGACCTTTGCGGTCTGGCTGGCGCCGCGCTCAAATTGGCGACACCGCTACGCCGGCACGCCCGCCCTTGCCAAGCTCGAGGCGATGGATGAGCTGATGCGAAGTATTGGCGGTCTCCGTCCAGTCGTGCGTACGGCGAGCCGCATCGATCCGGTGGCGTCGAACGATTTGTCGTTGCGTGATTACTACACGCGTCATTTGCAGCGTCGCGTCGACTGCGATTTTTCAATGATTGACCGAATGCTCGACCGCGGGCTGTCGAAAGTCAGACCGGCAGGTCCTCATCATCGTCAACGCCGTGCCGATAGTTGCTTGCGTGCCATGCGACCTGATCTGATCCGGCATGTGATGGCGCGTAGCGCAATCGACCGTTATGGTGCCGAGCAACTCGTGCAGTTCGCCATCGATCGGGCGCGCGAGCGCCGGTTATGGCTGCGAGGCTCTGCGATAGAGCGTCGCGCTGCGGCTGAGCGAACGGTTCTCAGGTTGGCGAAAGCTGCCCTGAGCGGGGAGACGATGCGGTTCACGTTATGAAGCAGCTCAAAGTTTTGGTGGTCGTTCACGAGACGCTTGTTCCGCCCGAGGACGTATCGGGTTTGACCGAAGATCAGATGTCGGAGTGGCGTACAGAGTACGACGTCATCCGGACGCTCCGTCAGTCAGGCCACGAGGTACGGGTATTGGGCGTGCTCGATAGCCTCACCGAGCTTCGGGCAGCAATCTCCGATTGGAAGCCCGATATCGTTTTCAACCTGCTCGAAGAATTCAACGGGATCGTGACCTACGATCAGCATGTCGTCGCCTTCCTCGAACTGATGCAGCAGCCCTATACGGGCTGCAATCCGCGTGGTCTGCTCCTCTCACGAGACAAGCCGCTCACTAAACAATTGTTGTCGTATCACCGTATTCCGACGCCGCAGTTTGCGTTGCTACGCAAGGGCATCAAGTTTCGTCCGCCCCATAAGATGCGCTATCCGCTGTTCGTAAAATCTGCAACGGAAGACGCCTCTGTGGGTATCGCACAGGCCTCGGTCGTTGAGGATGCGGCGCACCTCAAAGAGCGTGTCGCGTTTATTCACGACCAAGTGGGTACCGATGCACTTGTCGAGGAGTACATCGCGGGGCGGGAGGTTTATGTGGGCGTTCTTGGTAACGAACGACTCACGCGACTACCGGTTCGTGAACTGCACTTCGGATCGATGCCGGGGAATCAGGCGACTATCGCCACGCGTAAGGTGAAGTGGGATCGAAAATACCAGGAGAAGTACGGTATCGATTGGCGGTCTGCCACCGACCTACCACCTGCCGTTGAAGCGACACTCGATCGCCTGTCTCGACGTATCTATCGCGCCCTCGGGCTTTCAGGCTACGCGCGCATGGATTTTCGCGTTCGCGATAACGGCGAAGTGTTTGTGCTCGAGGCCAATGCCAACCCGAACATCGGTGAAGCCGAGGACTTTGCTCAATCAGCGCTCACCGCCGGTATTGGCTATCAAGATCTACTCAACCGTCTCATCATGCTTGGCATCGCCTATAAGGCAGAGTGGCGGGCGGGGTACGGCTGAAGTCCGATTCCCCGCCCACACGCGGCGATCGTGATTATTATTTATTCAGATGGCGATCGAGCCAGCCGAGTACTTCGTCGTGCCACTGGATGTTGTTGGCCGGCTTCAAGATCCAGTGATTCTCATCGGGGAAGAAGACGAGACGGCTCTCGATGCCCTGACGCTGTAGAGCGGTGAACGTGGCAAGGCCCTGTGAGTAGGGTACTCGGTAGTCGAGAGCGCCGTGAGTCACAAGCATCGGCGTTTTCCACTTCGTGACGTGATCGGCCGGGTTGAACTTTTCGTGAATCTTGGGCGTTACGTAATACGGGCCGCCGTTTTCCCACTCCGTGAACCAGAGCTCTTCGGTGGTGTAGTACATCGTCCGCTGGTCAAATATTCCGGCGTGATTGACGATGCACTTGAACCGGTCCGACCAGTTGCCTGCGATCCAGTTCTGCATGAACCCGCCGTAGGACGCACCGAGTGAGCAGGCACGCGAACCGTCGAGCCAGTCGTAACGAGCGAGGGCGGCGTCGAGACCTTTCTGAAGATCGACAAGCGGTTTGCCGCCCCAGTCCTGACTGATGGAGTCGGTGAACGCTTGGCCGTAGCCCGGCGAACCATGGAAGTCGATGAACACGACACCGTAGCCCGCACCGGCATACACCTGGGCATTCCATCGCCAAGACCACTGGTTGGCGAAGCTCACCTGCGGCCCGCCGTGAACGATAAACGCGATGGGATATTTTTGACCCGGTTTCCAGCCCTGCGGCTTCATGACATAGCCGTAGACCTTCTCGTTATTTGCTCCGGCAAACGAGAACTGCTCGAATGCTGCGAATTCTTTGTCGGCAAGCGCAGCGGCATTGACGGATGTCACGCGCTGTAGGGCGCCGCGCGGACGGACGAGGTGCAGATCGGGTGGTGAGTCGAGTGCGGCCCAGGCGATGACATGACCGTTAGGGCCCGCAGAGACGCCTTGGACTTGTCCCTTGTCGACAAGCGCGTTACGGCGTCCGTTGGCAGGGTTTATTTCGAAGAGTGCGGTCTGACCGATATCGTCGGCAACGGCGAGCAGGCTCGTACGATCGAAACTGGTGAGCAACGTGCCGACCGATCGATCCCAATCCTGGCTGAGGGCGCGCACCTGTCCGCTTTTGGCACTACGAATCTTGATGACGAAGCGATCGGCCTCGAAACCGGGGCGCGCCATCGCGAGCCAAGCAAGATCGCCGTTCGCGAGGAAGACCGGTTGGGCATCCCAAGCTGGATTGTCAGCGGTTAGGTTACGGGGCTCGGAAGAGCCGTCGGCCGGAACGTCATAGAGATCGAAGTTGGTCGACCAGGATTCGGTTCGATCAGCGAGCCTCGCGCTGAACACGACACGCGAGCCGTCGGGACTGAAGGCATAGTCTTCGTCGCCGCCGAAGGGTTTCGACGGCACGTCGCCCGGCACTTTGCCTGAGACATTGATGGGAGCGCCCGCCTTCAGGTCGGCACTGAGCGTGAGCGTAAAGAGCGTCGATCGTGTGCCGTCTTTCCAGGTGTCCCAATGACGTACGAACAACTGGTCATAGACTCGGGCGCTGGGTTTTTTCTTTGATTGAGCAGCCTGTCGGTCGGTCGTGCACTTGAGGTCGGCACAGTCGGGAAAGACCTCCATGGAGACGGCGAGACGATCCCCTTTGGGCGAGACTTCGAATGAGCCCACATCTAGCGGCAGATTCGTCACCTGCTGCGCTTCGCCGCCGGCGAGGCTGATGTGCCAGACCTGAGACGAGCCACTACGGCTCGAGAGGAAAAAGAGACCTGATCCATCCGGAGCCCAGCGTGCACTGCTGTCCGAGGCCGGATGTTGAGTGAGTCGACGAGTCTTGGCGAGACCGGTATCCGAGAGTTCCGCGAGCCAGACATCGGTACGACCGCGATTGGCTTCGAGGTCGGTCTCTCGCAGCGTGTACGCCACGTGGCGCCCATCGGGCGACACTTGAGGGTCGGCGACTCGTGAGAGCGTGTTCAGATCCTTAGAGGTGAACGGTGCGGCAAGGCTGCGGTCTGCGCCGCAGGCGAGTGCAAGCGTAAGAGCGACGATCGAGGCAAGGTTCGGGGACGTCATGGTTGTGCTCCGCATCAGGGGCCTGTAAAAAGCGATGGCTCATTGTAGACGAGCAGCCGCGCCGACTCCGAATGCCCGATCTTCCTCTCGCCATCTGCTTCGATCTCGACGACACGTTCTGGGCCGTGCAGCCCGTGTTGCAACGGGCGGAGGCCCGTATGCGGGCCTTTCTCGAGTCCGAGCATCCAACGCTCGCCGCTCGGATCGGCCCCGACGACATACTCGAGGCCCGCCGCGCCCTAGCAGTCGATCACCCAGACCGTGCGCATAACATGACTTGGCTGCGTACCGAGGCGCTACGGCGGCTTGCCCTGCATCATGGTCATGAGGCGTCGATCGGAGATCGCGCGTTCGAAGTATTTATCGAGGCTCGTCACGACGTGGAGCTCTTTACTGACGTACCGCGTGCGCTCGAACGGCTCGGCGCCAGATTTCGACTTGCGACGTTTTCGAATGGCAATGCCTGCGTGCGCCGCATCGGGATAGGCGATCACTTCGAGTTGAGTCTGAATGCCGAGTTAGTCGGTCTTGCGAAACCGAATCCCGTCGTATTCGAGACGCTCGCTCAACGACTCGGTGTGCAGCCTTCGCAGATGTGGCACGTCGGCGATCATCCGGAGAACGACATCGCGGGAGCGGCGGCCGTCGGTTGCCGCACGGTTTGGGTGAATCGGCGTGGGATCAGTTGGTTGCCGGAGTTTGGTGCGGAGCCTGATCTTGAGGTGCCTGATCTCGAGGCT